>NZ_QWES01000018.1:0-86884 GCF_009936115.1 Anaerotruncus sp. 80 | reverse complement strand
CAAATCCAAATTTGCGTTTCCTTTCATTTTATTTGCCCTTAGCACCGTTTCTTCACAAAACTTTCGCTCCACAGGCAATACAAACTTTTAGTTATTGTTCTATAATTCCAGCAGCTTCTCAAGCTCCTTTAACTCTGACTCAATCTGCTGATTTAGTTCTTTAATCTCTGCCATGATTTCGCTTGTCGGCGGATATTCTACCGGAATATACTCTGTTTTCTTGTACTTGTTAATAGACAAATCATAATCATTGTCTTTAATTTCATCTATCGGTACAAAAAAGCTTTGCTCCGTCCGCTCCCGCGCCTCCTCTTTATCAAGACTATGGAACCGTTCAATAATATCAGGAATATCACTATTGTCTATCGGCGAACGTTTGTCATCTAAGCTGAAACCATCCGATTTCATATCATAAAACCAAACTTTATCGGTACCACCGGTTCCTGTCTTAGTGAAAATAAGAATTGCAGTCGAAACACCTGCATAAGGCTTAAATACACCGCTCGGCATAGAAATGACTGCTTCAAGTCGGTTATTTTCAACAATTTCTTTACGCACTGCCTTGTGTGCTTTGGATGAACCAAATAAAACCCCGTCCGGAACAATAGACGCACATCTTCCACCCACTTTAAGGGACTTTAAAAATAGTGCAAGGAATAAAAGTTCCGTTTTCTTTGTCGACGCAAGAGCCAATAAGTCCTTTGCGATAGTTTCTTTATCAAGTGAACCGGTAAAAGGTGGATTTGTCATGATGAGCGAGTATTCATCTCTATGTGTGTTATCTTCGGAAAGGGAGTCCTGCCAGCTAATGTTCGGTGCTTCAACCCCATGAAGCATCATGTTCATCGCACCGATGCGCAACATCGTCTGGTCAGTGTCAAAACCAGAAAACATGGTCGTTGCATAGTGTTTCTTGTTCTCCGTTTTCATCAGTTCAGTTTCATAGTTTTCCGAAATATATCTTGCCGCCTCACAAATGAATCCAGCAGATCCCATTGCAGGGTCGCAAATTGTGTCTTCAAGACCTGGTTTCATCAGTTCAGCCATCATTCTTATGATATGACGCGGCGTTCTGAACTGCCCGTTCGTTCCACTGGTAGCCATCTGTGAAAGCAGATATTCATATACATCTCCCATGATATCTTTATTGTCCAAATCGAGACTGTCTAAAGCGTCTACAACGCGCACTAACACCCTAGGAGTCGGCACAAGAAAAAGTGCATCTTTCATATACTTAGCAAATGCCGTATCCTTTCCTGCATGCAGTTCTTCCTTAATAAAAGGAAAAACTTTGTCTGTCATGTTCCTAAACATGGCATCTGCTTCAAAATGTCTAAATTTATGCCAACGGCAGCACTGATGTTCTTCATCAAAAACCGGATTGACAACCGGCATATCAAATGCTGCTGCATTAGCTTCCTTCTTTAGCTCATTATCATCAAGAATTTTTATAAACATAAGGTATGTAATCTGTTCAATTACAGTCAGCGGATTTGTCATTCCACTCGACCAAAAAATATCCCAAATTCCGTCAATTTTGTTTTTCAATTCGCCAGTAATCATCATACTATCTCCTCTACAAATCTTATTTTATTATGACAGATTTTTATTCTAAACTCAAGCCTTTTGTTAATACCCATCCCCTTCCAACATGATAAATGCAATTTCCGATAAAAAAATCTATATAACCGTTGGTTATGTGAGGAAAACCGTTGCATAGTTTTTAGGTCAATTTGACCTATTCCCCTTTTTACTATTGACATTACTTTACAACTTATGTCATACCAAAACCATCAAGAACGAAAGGAGGTAAATAGGATATGTCATTACAAACATTTGACCAAGTAGCCATGGGTATGCGGATCTGTCTCAGCAGAGAACATGCAGCGCTTTCCAGAGAACAGTTAGCAGAATGTCTGGGTATTACACCAAAATTTCTCGCTAACATTGAGCGCGGCAGCAGAGGACTCTCAATGCAAAAATTCATACTGCTGGTTCAAATCCTGAATGTTTCCGCTGATTATTTAATCTTCGGAAATAATGCTGAAGACTAGCTGATGTAAAGCTGTAAATCTATCAGTTGCCACGCACTGATAGAAAGACTAAAGACATCGCGAAAGCGGTGTCTTTGTCTACTTCGTTCAATCTCTTCCTGCCTGCACTTCTGAAACAAAGATTCCCTTTGCAGAACTTTACCCTTTGCAGGCGCAAAAAAAGGAAAAAGTGTTTATCGTTTCAACTCAAATAACGCCTCCACGGCTATTCCGCATTAACTTCTGAACTGAGAAGTATTTCTGTCCAAGAAAATTTGATGAATTTCTTTCTAGTTTCTTTAAATGTTCGCCAAATATCTCACTTTCCATTCTGATTCACTGCTCCATACGAAATTTTTCCTTTTTTTGCACGGATAAAGGGCAAAGTTCTGCAAAAGTAAAAAACACTTCGTTTACTGAACTGCGCCGCCCTAGAATTTAACATGTCCATCAGCTATTTATAAAAGCACAGCAAAAGCCGCCGGTATAATCCCCCAGCGGCTTTAAAGATCTTTGCTTAATATACTTATTTCAGTGGAGCAAGACCCAGAATTTCTCTTGCTTCAGCAGGTGTAGCAACTTCTCTGCCGAGCAGCTTAGCCAGTTCTACAACCTTAGCGACCATCTGTCCATTGGATTCAGCTAAAACGCCTTTTTCCATGTAAAGGTTATCTTCGAAACCTACACGAACGTGTCCGCCTAAGGAAATAGTAGCAGCAGCGATGTGCCAAGCGTTCTTGCCAAGACCTGTTGCAGTCCAGGTGGAACCTTCAGGAATGGATTCTACCATGTAAACCAGGTCTCTGATGGTAGCGCTCATCTGTACGCCCAGTACGAAGTCCCAGTGAATTGGCTTAGGCAGGAAACCCTTCTTGTGTGCAGTCTTCATAGCAATATCAATCATACCCTTGTCGAATACTTCACATTCAGGCTTAATGCCTCTTTCCTGCATGATCTTTGCAAAGTTGACAATTGTGTTGTCAGTGTTTACAAAGATTTCGTCTCCGCCGAAGTTGCAGGTACCACAGTCTAAAGTAGCCATTTCTGGAGTTGGAACTACCTCTGTGGACTGTAATCTTTCCAAATCGGTCATACCAACAGCACCGCCGGTGGAAGGCTGAATGATTGCGTCCGGACATTCTTTTCTGATTGCATCGATACATTCCTGGAATCTGCCCTTATCCTGAGTTGGTGTACCGTCATCCCATCTAACGTGCAGGTGGATTAAGGATGCGCCGGCATCATAAGCAGATTTTGCTTCTCTAACGATTTCTTCTACAGTGTAAGGAACGTTCGGATTCTGTTCCTTGGTTACTTCTGCGCCGCAAATGCAAGCACTGATAATTAATTTGTCCATTGGTCTTCTCCTTTATAAATATATTCTTCTTCACGCAAGATAATCTGCGCAATGCTCCTCTTCAAACTAGCATACATGTAGTATACCATAAATTCCACTTCCTGGGTAGGGGTGAAATTCAGAAATCCCTGCTCCTCTGCCCGATTCTGCGGCAGTGAGTCGACAATGAATCACCTGCCCATCGCTTACAAATCCCTATGCCGCAGCGTAACACGGTAACCTTTTTCACGAAAAACCTCCGCCATATGATTTGCCATGGTAACAGACCGGTGCTGACCGCCTGTGCAGCCGAAAGCAACGTTCAGATGGTACTTGCCTTCTTTTATATAGCATGGAATAACAGTGTCCATCATAACAGTAAGCTGCGCTGCAAAATCCTTTGCAATCTGCTGCTTCATCACATACTGAAAGACCTTTTTATTGTTGCCTGTCAACCGCTTCAAGCTTGGCACATAGTACGGGTTTGGAATAAACCGCATATCAAATACCAGATCTGTTTCAATCGGAATACCATGCTTATATCCAAAAGACGTCACGTTGACCGAAAAAGTGGTCTGCGGATTTTCACCAACGAAAATTCTTTCCATCTCGTTCTTAAACCCTGCTGTTTTCATATTGGTGGTATCGATGATGTAGTCAGCGCGTCTGCGAAGTTCCAAAAGCTGTTCTCGTTCCTTTTCGATGACTTCACGCGTGGTGGAACCTGCCGAAAGCGGATGGCTGCGCCGAGTCTCGTTATATCTCTTAATTAAGGTTTCATCGGAAGCTTCGATAAACAAAATCTTGCAGCTGACCGCAGGACTCTCCGACAAAAATTCCAGACACTGATTTAAATCACCAAAAAACTCGCCGCCTCGCACGTCAACCACGAAAGCCGCCTTTTCAATGCGCTGCCCCGAATAAGCAGCCAAATCAATAAAATTCTTCATCAGTGCAGGCGGCATATTATCCACACAGTAATAGCCCTGATCCTCAAACCAGTCTGCCGCATTGGTCTTCCCCGCACCTGAAAGACCCGTCACGATGACTACTTTCATCTTCTCCATGCAAAATTCTCCCTGTTACTTCACCAAAGCAATATTCACAATTCTTTCTATGTCAAGCCCAGCCTCAAGCGCTCGCTCCACACCGCCTGCAAAGCTTCCCACTCTGCCCGGGGTATGTGCATCACTGCTGATTACAAAGTTCGCCTCTGTCTTTGCCGCAATTCTGATTTCTTCCACAGTCAAATGGGCATGCCATGTGCTGATCTCCATCAGCGTATCGGTCTCAGCACAGGCTGCCGCAATCGCTGCAATATCAAACCTGCCCTTATCTCCTGGGTGGGTCAGAATCCGCATATCATTCTCATAAAGAGCCTTTAGGGTCATATCTGTATTCTTTGCAAGCAGTTTTCTACCGGTACGCTGACCCACAAAACCATGGGAATCCAGCCAGTTTCCTATACAATAACCGTGAGGGATTCCATAGTGATAACCGCCGATGATAAAATCAAAATACTGCAATTCTTCAGTATTCACATCCAGATATGGCTCCCTTGCCACCACATTTGCTTCCACACCAAGATAAATGTCTATCTGCGGATAAATATTCCGCAGTCTGTCCACTTCCGCACGCATCACCGGAAAATCACTTCTCTTTACACCATAAGTTAAATGTCCCGGTCCATGATCTGTAATAGCAATCCCGGAAAGCCCTGCGGCAACTGCCGCTTTGACATTATCTTCGATGGACCCTTTACCGTGAGAAAAGGTAGTATGGGTGTGATAGTCAAAGATCATTTTGTATTGTCTGCCTTTAATCTCCAATAATTCTTACCTCCGGTTCCAGTTGAACACCAAATTGGTCGAAAACCGTATTCTGTACAAGATGCATCAGGTCGATGATATCCGTTGCCGTGGCGCCGCCTCTATTGACAATAAATCCGCTGTGAAGCTCAGACACCTGCGCACCACCTACAGAAATCCCCTTCAGTCCTGCATCCTGAATCAGCTTACCTGCAAAAAAGCCCTCCGGTCTTTTGAAAAAGCTTCCGGCGCTTGGATACTGCACCGGCTGCTTTTCGTTGCGCCGCCTGGTCAACTCCCGCATAGTATCCGAAATCTCTGCGGAATCTCCTTTAGACAGACGAAACACTACCGAGACCGCCACCTCACCGGTCTCTTGTAAAATGCTATGGCGATAGGAAAAATCCATTTCCGCGCCGGACACCGTTCGCAAAATGCGACCGTCTCTGCTGACCAGATTCACACTTTCGACGATATCTTTCATCTCGCCACCGTAAGCACCTGCATTCATAAATACAGCGCCGCCAATGCTGCCCGGAATACCGCTTGCAAATTCAAAGCCAGTCAAAGACTCTGCCAGCGCAAACTTTGCCACAGAAGACATCAGTGCGCCGCAGCCGCAGACCAGCTTTTCCCCGGTTTCTCCATGAACCTTCACCTGATTAAAATTTTCACCCAGCTTCACCACTGTGCCAGCAAATCCGCTGTCCTTTACCAGCGTGTTAGAACCATTTCCAAGAATCAGATAAGGCTTCTGTTCTCTGTCAATCTCAGCAAGCACCTGCCTCAACTCATCTACAGACTCTACGATGATAAGTTCTGCAGCCTTTCCCCCTGCCTTAAAAGAAGTATACTCCTTCATCTCTATATTTTTTAATCTCTCCATCTATAATACGTCCTTCCTATTTATGTCATATTTGTTAAAGTCCTGATAATCCACTGTATCAGCTGGCATACTCTTGCGTATCAGCCGTTTTCTCAGATACTGGTTCAGATAGTAGAATACGATTGCACAAACCGGTACCCCCAGCACCATACCGACAAATCCAAAGAGCCCGCCGCCCATCAAAATGGCAAAAAGTACCCAGAAGCTGGCAAGACCAGTAGTTCCTCCCAGAATCTTCGGCCCCAGAATGTTTCCGTCAAACTGCTGCAGAGCCAAAATCAATAACAGGAAATACAGCGCCTGCATTGGACTGGAAAAGCAAATAATCACAGCTGACGGAACAGCACCGATAAACGGTCCAAAAAACGGAATAATATTGGTAACGCCCACAATAGTGCTGACCAGCACCGTATAAGGGAGTCCAAATATAGTCATCAGTATAAAACACAAAATCCCAATAATTAAAGAATCTATCAGCTTCCCGTTAATAAAGCCCCCAAAAGTCTTATTGCAGAAGTTCGCAAATTCCTGCAGCTCCTGCCCCTGCTTTCTGCTCATCGTTGCTGCAATCAGTTTCTTTGTCTGTGCCTTAAACTGCTCCTTGCTGTTAAGAAAATATACACAGATAATCACACCGATAAACATATCCATCAGAGTACGCACCGTTACGATGACACCCTGAGAAATCTGGGTCATATATTCACCGATTCTTGGCAAAAACTCTGCCTCTGTCCAAGTCATAAAGGAATCTCTGGCCCTGCTTAAAATAGCCTCCGCCGTACCTGCAAGTTCCGGAAAGCGCTCCGCTGTAAAAGTATTCTCAATCCATAGAATCAAATCATTAAACTTATCCGGTGCCTCCTGCACCAGACCTACAATGCTGCGAATGGTCTCCGGCAGCACCATGGCAAAAAGTCCTCCAACCACACCGAAGAACACGAAAAGAGAAACCAGCGTTCCTACAACTCTGGCAAGACGAAATGCCGTTTTTTTCTCTCTGAATCTGCATGCCGAAACCCGGTACACTCTTCGCACCACCGCATTGTAAATCGGACAGAGCAAATATGCCACCACCAGACCAAAAATAAATGGGAATAATATGGAAGTGACCTCCGACCAGGCTTCTCTGATACTATCTAAATGTATAATACACTCAAACAGCACAATCAGTGCTGCACCAGAAGCAAAAATAGTAAGCCCCAGTTTTGCATAATGACTCTGAAAACGTTCTTTCAATGACTTACACCCCTATTTCTAATTCTCATTTTCATAAAACCTTTCGCCTATACTTCTATACTATTTTATACTACCACAAAACTCCTATCTTTACCATAATATCTCCCATAGAATATTCATAAATAGTTTTAAATTTTTATAAATTTCCCCTTGACAATTCCGCTTCAAGTTGTATAATTATTTTATCATTCAAATAAACATACGGAGGATATACACTATGCAAAAGAAACTTCATGCAGAATGTCCTACTTATCTTGAACTAGAACTGACAAACAACGAAATATCTATGATTAATGGCAAAGAACTGAATAAGGAAGGCGTCGAGCACGTCATCAACTATCTGGGACAAGAAGTAGATGTAAAGGCAGAAGACGTATTCGAAAAAGTCCAGATGCTAAATACCGTAAATGGTGTTGTTACTCTCAAACTTTATGACGGCATGGTAACTGCCGTATAACAACTTCATTTTATTCTACACTAAAAAGAACTGTTTTCCCGCCGGAAATCCGGCACCCCCAGGGAAACAGTTCTTTTGTTTATGTCTGCAAAAAATTTACAGCGGCGTTTCTTTACTTTCCGCCATCAGCCTGTTCAGTTTAAGGTTTTCCAAAATCCTTGATTCCCTGCCGAACCGCACATAATCCGCCAGAGCGCTGTTATACTCGCTCTCACTCAAGGTCAGAGGATACAAGTCCAGACCACAGTAAAGCAATTCATATTCCATCGCCGCACGGGCAATGAGTTCATTATACCTATCGAAAGGGTAGATTCTAATCAGCTCATTATGGACAAACACGGCAGCTTCCAGCCCGTTTACCACCGGGTGTGCATGAAGCCCGCGAAACAGCTTGGAAAGTTCTCCCTCGATTTCCTGCGGCAGTACCGGGTTATAGCTGAGGTGGGTCAAAATCGGTGTTCGTTTGCGAAACACCCCTTCCTCTCCTCCGGAAAACACACTGTAAAAACGCTGCAAAGTGCGCACGCAAAGTTCCTCTTCAATTCCTAAAACCCGTTCCATCTCCGTCAGCGCTTCCAGCAGATTGGTTACCAGCAGGTGCTCTTCCAGAGAGGCCTCCAGTACATATTCCCCTCCCGCAATTCGTGCCGCCTGCTCCATATCCATAGCACTTCCCGAAAGGCGCAGATTCATCAAAACCCATTGTATTCGCTTTTCATCTCTGTTCATATCTCGTTTCATACTATTATTTTAACACAAAAGTGCGCAGGTGTGTTATACTATATTTACGGAGGAACAATTTATGAAGATTTTTTTAACCAGCGACACCCACGGCTCTATCACAAAAGCCCAGGAAGTCCTTGCGAACCTTTCCGATATTGACCTGATTATCCACTGCGGCGACTACAAAGATGACGGCCAGTGGCTCAGCGAAGTGACTGGCATCCCCGCTGTCTGTGTCCACGGAAACAGCGACCGGTGCAATCCTTCCGATTTCACTACCGTTGACACCCCTTACGGCAAAATACTGGTCATCCATGGTCACATGCAGCTGGTAGAGTTTCGTCTTGACAACTTGCTCTATCAGGCAATGGAAAAGGACTGCACTGCAGCCTGCTACGGTCATACCCATATTGCCGCCTATGAAGAAGTGGATGGCATCCATCTGATTAATCCGGGCAGTCTAACAGACCCCAGAGACGGCAGCGGCGGCACCTTTGCTATCATTACCAGCACAGAAAATGACTTCTACGTGGACATCGTCCGCTACGACACGTTCATGGACTCTCACCGAAAAGCCGAACCTCCCGTCAATTCCGAGTCCAATTCCCAAAAGAAAAATGCGCCGAAAGTCAAAGGCGGCTTCCTGCGCAAATTACTCAACTATAGCGACCGGTTTTAAAGACACCAGTTCCAATTATTTTCCCATCGCATAATACGCCTGCATTTCTGCTTCCGGCACCATGCTTCCGCCGGTAGCCCAGAGAATATGTGTGGCGTTTTTTAGTTTGTCCTTTAAATTGTTTTTAATCAGATAGCCTTCCGCAGAAAGCACATGCCCCGGTCCTGTAAAAGACGCGCATGCCGACGGTTCAATCCACAAATCCTCAGAATCTGCCAGCTTTGCCAGATACGGGTAGAGCTTGTCATCTTCGATGGTATAGCAACCGTCCAAAAGAGTTTCCATAATACTGCCCACAAGTCTGGACGGTCTTCCTACAGCCAGTCCGTCTGCCGCCGTCTTTCCATCAAGGCCTACATCTCCGACGGAAATCTCATCGTGAAGACCTGTCAGCATACCCAGTGTCATACATGGCGCATGGGTTGGTTCAGCAAAAAAAATATGAATATGTTCTCCAAAAAGCATTTTCAGTCCAAATGCCACACCACCCGGTGCGCCGCCAACGCCGCATGGAATATACACGAAAACCGGGTTATCTTCATCACAGGTAATCATCTGCCTCTTGAACTGATCTGCCAGTCTCTTTGCTGCTACTGAATACCCTAAAAATAAATCCGAAGAGCCTTCATCATCTACAAAATGACACATAGGATCTTTTGCTGCTTCTTTACGCCCTTCCGCAACTGCTTTCTGATAGTCATCTTGATATTCAATAACAGTAACTCCCTTCTGGCGCAGCAGTTCCTTTTTCCATGCTCTTGCATCAGCTGACATATGCACTGTCACCTTAAAACCCAGCTTTGCACTGATAATGCCGATAGATAGTCCCAGGTTCCCCGTAGATCCTACTGCTACACTGTATTCCCCGAAAACTTTCTTAAAGCGCTCTTGCGCAAGTACTGCGTAATCATCCCCGATAGAAAGCATGCCTCGTTCTATGGCGATGGTTTCTGCAAATTTCAGCACCTCATAAATACCGCCCCGTGCTTTGATGGAGCCAGAAACAGCCAGGTGACTGTCACACTTTAAAAACATTCTGCCCGGAATTTCCCGATTCATCTCCTCCTCAAAAACTTTCTTCATTCTGGTGATTTCCGTAAGAGGCGACTCAATGATACCGTCCGTATTTTCCGTTTCAGGAAAGGCCGTCTTAATATACGATGCAAAACGTGCAAGCCGTGCACCGGCATCCTCGATATCTGCTAAAGAAAAAGGCAACTCTTTCTCTCTTCCAGCTTTCTCATTAAGCCAGAAAATCTCATCACAATTTATCATATTCTGTATTATGGGATGTTCCACAATTAATTTGTCGATGTCCATTGTCCGCTCCTTTCTATACATACAAAGAGTCGCTACTATTATACACTATTTCTGGTATAAAAAAAAGTTTCAATTTCGGTACGATTTTCACTCTTTTGACCCATAATCGGCTCAATTTCAGCAAGTTTTTCCCGTACATTCTGCAAAATTCGACGTACGTCATTATTCTTCCAAATTTTCATGCCGCTACACATTGAAAAATACACATTCTTCATCCCTGCAAAAATTATGGATTTTTTCGAAAAGTCCTACTCTTTTTGGCACAGTTTATGCTATAATTAACAGTAATCAATATAATTTCTCTTTCCCTATATAAAAACATGGAGGTAAAAAAATGAGCAATACAGTTATGCTGAAAAGAGCCTTTAATCAGGCTGTCGCCACTGGCGCAGTTCGCTTTACCGACGCAGACACCGACCTTTTAGTCATCAAAACCTATATTCTGGACTATGCAAAGAAGAACAGTGTCGATATTTCCGCCGCAGAAGTTGAAAGTTTCATCAAGGACCAGCAGAAAAAGTTAAAAAGTCTCTCCACTAAAATCACCGGCGACGGTGTGCATGTAGATATAGAGCAGATTTCCGAAAACTACAAACCGCTGGAAATTTCCAAAGATGAGATGTTAAAAGAAGCATTTGCCCGTGCTGCTTCAAATCCGGCTATCGCATTTTATGACAAAAAACTTGATTTCACTATCATCAAAAATGGTATGGCAGAATTCGCAAAGGAATGCAATATCGAAGTCACTGAACAGGAAATCGTAGATTATATCAAAAAATCTTTCCACGAAATGAATGAAGCTGCAAAAGACTTTTCCTATGAATTTAATGCAATGAAATAGTTTTTCCCACACTAAAAAAGCTGCGTTTTCCTTCGGTCTCGCAGCTTTTTCATTTCTCCTATTATAATCCGTATTTTAATTTCTTTCTTGCGAGGGTGGTCTGGGGCAAACCCAGAAGTTCTGCCGCCCGTCTGGTGGTTCCCTCTTTTTTCAGAGCATACTCAATAATCTGCTTCTCCTGCTGATTCATCAGCTGATGAAAGTCCAGGCTGTCACTATATTCAAAGCTTTTCCTGATATTAATCATCATATCTCCATAAGCATTTTCATTGAGAATCTCATCCACATCTTCGGCTGTAATCACCACGTTCCTGCTGCTGATAATTAGGCGATGCATGACATTTTCCAGTTCCCGCACGTTGCCCGGCCAGTGATACTTATAAAGCTGACCTAAAGCCTCCGGCGACAGTTCCTTGTGGATTCTGTATTTTTTCGTCCAGCTGTCGGCAAAAGTCTGGGCAAGACACAGCACATCTTCCTTTCTTTCCCTCAAAGCAGGTACATCAATTTTACAAATATTCAGCCTGTAGTACAAATCTTCTCTGAAGGTTCCCTGCTCCACTAGGTCCTTTAAAGGCACATTATTGGCAACAATAACCCGCACATTGACAGAAATCTGTCTGGTACCGCCTACTTTGAAGAACTGGTTTTCCTGGAGCACCCGAAGAAGCTTTGACTGCATGTTCATTGACAGGGTGCCGATTTCATCGAGGAATAAAATTCCTCCGTCAGCAAGCTCAAAATACCCCGTTTTTCCAGATGATGCTGCCCCGGTGAAAGCGCCCGCCTCATATCCAAAGAACTCAGACTCCGCTAGACCTTCTGCAATAGTGGCGCAGTTAATTTTCACACAGGGCTTTAAACAGCGATCGCTGTTCTGATGAATCAGAGAAAGAATCTTTTCCTTGCCGACGCCGGTTTCTCCCTGAATAATTACGTTGCAGTCGTACTTTGCCACATTCATGACTTCCTCAATCATACTTTTCGTCACCTTACTTTGATAGACAAAATCATCCTCTTTGCCCGCTGCAATCCGCATGATGTTCTCCGCCTGACTTTTTGTCAGTATTTTCTTCCGATTCTTTTTCTCGTAAAGACGATTGATTTCCTCCAGCTGATTCCTGATTTTACGCACAATTCGCAAAGTAAACTGGGGATAATCCTTCAGATACTGGTCGAAAGCATACATGGTGGTCATCTTACCAAGAGACTCCGCCGCCAATTGGGCTGCGCCATAATGATTTTCTACCGACGTAAAATACACATCGCCAAAAGGCTTTATCATCAGTACCGCTAAGGTTTCTGCACCAAAAATATCTTCCGCTACGATAATCTGATCTACCTGATCCAAATTCGGTTCTTCTTTTCGCAGTGCTTCAAAGGACGCAACCGGCATTGCTAGATTCGTAAAGAAAACTTGCCCTACAAGGGGTTTCATCACATTTCTAATTTCTTTTTGCGAAAGTCCTTCCCTGCTTTCCTCATCCATCACCACCGTCACATGAGAATCTGCAATTCCCGCTTCTTTCAAAGCCGCCGCATACAGCAGTGTACCATAGACAGTTCTTCCGATAATGACCAATTTTTTGTTGGCATGCTCCAGCGCAATATTATACGCCCCAAAGAGACTGCCTGCCTCATCAATTGCCGCCAAGGTGTAGTCCGGACTTAGATCCCTATCTGCTACGTGAACGGGCGATGTCTCAAAGAGAATCGCATAACCACTACAAACAATCTGTCCATAGTTAAAATCTATCTCGTGAATTTCTTCAATATATACAGGAATGCTGCTCAACGAGGCGATACAGTAAATTCGGTCGCCTTCCACTGCACCTACCTCCGAAGTCAGATCTTCTGCAATCTCTTCCACCGTACCTATCAGCACACCGCCGGAACCAATAAAAGGATTATGCAGTTTGCCTCGCTTCTCCACTAAATCCAAAATCTTACTCCGAATTTTGTTTTCATCATATCCGCTGCTGGTACAAATCTGCTGAAAATTCCCCCATTCTAAGTGAATTCGTTCAAGAGAAACTCTCGCTTCCTTGCTAAAAAGCGTGCGGCTGTTGTCAACTTTCCATGCCGTTGCCGGCACGACACCTTTGGGTTCTAATACCCGATTTAAACCATAATTTCTGTCCATTCCTAACTCCTATTCCTTAACAATGCAAGGCTATCCTTTCTTAATCCTATGATAGAACCAGAAAAAAGTCAACCTTTTGAGTCATTTTTGGCGTGTAATTTTTATATTTTTCTCAAAAATGGTTCGTATGCGTGAACAAGACACAATTTTTCTATGTTCTTAAAGTCCTTTTCATACCTTGCAAATACTGTCTCATTGCGTAATTTTCAGACAACTTTCTACTCTTGGCACAGATATTGCGCTTTACATGGGTGGGATTTATTAAGTAAAGGAGAAAAAAATGAACGTTTTAAAAGCAATCTTCAAGTTCGTGCCAATTTTTATTCTGGCAGGACTGATGATGTCCGGACAGGACGCTTTGCTTGCTGCTACTATCGCTGCAGTTGCTGCGGTTGTTGTAGCTAAGCTGACAGAAAAAATTTCTTTTAAAGAATGTATGGACGCTGCTATGGACAGTGTAAAAAACATTATTGTGGCATTATTTATTCTGATGTTTGCCTATGCAATGGCCAGCGCCTTCATGTCAACAGGCGTAGGGGCTTCTGTTGTAAACATCGCTTTATCACTGGGTATCACAGCGAGAACTGTTGCGATTGTAGGGCTTTGCGTAACAGGCATACTCTCTGTTGCTACTGGCACATCTTGGGGCACCTTTGCAGCATGTGCTCCGATTTTCCTGTGGCTGGTGCATATCGTTGACCCTAACTGCATCGAAACCGGCAGCCTGCTTCTGACTACCTGTGCAATCGCAGGGGGCGCATGCTTTGGTGACAACATCGGTCTGATTTCCGATACTACCATCGTATCCTCCGGTATTCAGGGCGTAGAAGTTGTAGACAGAATCAGAAGTCAGGGCGTATGGTCTGTACTGTGTCTGGTTCTTGCTGCTATCGTATTCTTCATTGCCGCTACCGTAATGGGGCTTCCTAATCAGGCGGTAGAAGCCTCCAACGTACTGGACTCCGTTCCACAGAGCGCGCTGGATTATCTGGCTGAAGAAAAGCCTGAAGCGATTAATCTTCTGGATCAGGTACAAAACGGCGTAGCACTTTACATGATAGTTCCTCTCATTCTGGTAATTGGCCTTGCAATTTCAGGGCTGAACACATTCGGCTGTATCGGCACCGGTATCGTATCTGCCTACGTTCTTGGACTTTTCGCAGGCACTACTTCCTTCAACGGCGGCGGACTGCAGGACTATCTGAACATGTGTATGGACGGCTTTGCTGACGCAGGCAGCTGGGTAATCATCATGATGATGTGGGTTGCTGCATTCGGCGGCATCATGGGCAAGATGAAAGCCTTCGATCCGCTAGCAAACTTGATTGTAAGAGTTTCCCACAATGTAAGACAGCTAATGTTCTGCAACGGCTTGCTTTGCCTTACTGGTAATGCAATCCTGTCCGATGAGATGGCACAGATTGTAACGGTTGGTCCAATCATCAAAGGAATTACAGAAGAAAACGTAGAAGCTGAAACAGAAGAAGACATGTATAAGCTGAAACTGCGAAATGCTACTTTCGGTGATGCAATGGGTGTATTCGGCTCTCAGCTAATTCCATGGCACGTATACCTTGGATTCTATGTTGGTATCGCAGCAAACGTATATCCGCTGTTCCAATTCTCTAACACAGACTTCATCAAGTATAATTTTATGGCAATGATTGCTGTAGCTTCTATTCTGATTCTGACTGTCACCGGTCTGGATAGAGTGATTCCGCTCTTCGGACTGCCAAAAGAACCAAAAGTCAAACTCAGGAAAAAAACAGACAAAGAAAACATCGCGTAAATTCCAGTATAATCCCACCTAAAAGGCGCAGGCTCTCATCAAAGAAGCCTGCGCCTTTTCTTATCCGCATATTAAAGGAAATTTCTCAGATATTTCAGCGTTCTTATCATCTGAGACACGTAGCTGCATTCGTTATCATACCATGCAACCACACGAACCTCATAAATCTTGGTGCCGCATCTTTGAGCAAGGGTTTGTGTAGCGTCAAAGAGGGAACCGTAGTTCATGCCGATGATATCGCTGGATACCAACTCTTCCTCTGTATAGCCAAAAGACTCGCTGGCAGCAGCCTTCATGGCCGCATTAATGCCTTCTACCGTTACAGACTCTGTCTCGTCTTTCAGTGTAGCATCCAAAATAGTGATAGAACCGGAAGGCACTGGTACACGCTGTGCAGAGCCAATCAGCTTTCCATCAAGTTCTGGAATCACCAGACCGATAGCCTTTGCTGCACCGGTGCTATTAGGCACGATATTGACTGCACCAGCCCTTGCACGGCGAAAATCTCCTTTTCTGTGGGGTCCGTCCAAAAGCATCTGATCTCCGGTGTAAGCGTGAATGGTCGTCATAAAACCGGTACGAATTTCCCGGTAATCGTTAAGCGCCTTTGCCATAGGAGCCAGACAGTTGGTGGTGCAGGACGCTGCGGAAATGATATCATCTTCGGCATTCAATGTTTCATGGTTAGTTCCGTAAACAATGGTCTTCAAATCGTTTCCTGCAGGTGCGGAAATGAGGACTTTCTTTGCGCCGGCACGAAGATGCGCCTCTGACTTTGCTTTGGAGCAGAAAAAGCCTGTACATTCCAGTACGATATCTATGCCCAGCTCTTTCCACGGCAACTGCTGCGGTTCTTTCTCCGAAAGAATCGCAATCTTCTTTCCGTCTACCGTGATGGAGTTTTCATCGCTGGTCACCGTATGACCGCGGTATCCGCCCTGCACGCTGTCATACTTCAGCAGATGTGCCAGCATCGCCGGTTCTGTTAGGTCGTTGATGGCTGTGACCTCCATAGTTTCATCTTCAAAAATCTGTCTGAATGCCAGCCTACCGATTCGTCCAAATCCATTAATTGCAATCTTTGTCATGTTTCACACCCTCCTCATTGTACTGCCCGTTTTTAACACCCGCATGTAATCCCCTGTCAGCAGGCAGTCTGTTAACTATAGTATAGCACAAACCCAACCAAAGTTAATCACAAAAATCAAGTTCAGTCAAATTATTTATCATGGCAAACGCACGAAGACGTTCTATGCCAGCTAACATTGACAAAATTCTTTCATCCCGCGTATTTTTGTCAATAAACCATCAGTGCAGCAGGTCAAAACCGCTCTTAAATCCCTTCTACCTTGCCAAAATTGACAAAAAATTGAGAGTTTGTCAATCTTGTCAATATTAGAACGTAAAATATGAAATAATCGGTATTTTAACGCGCATTTATTGACAAAAATACAAAATATCCAGGAATTTGTCAATGTTCAATTTTTGAAAGTTTTTTCGTGCATTTACCGTGAATTATTTATAGTTCTATAGAAGACTTTCTTTTCAATAGGCAAACTAAGAGGATTCACCTTGCAAAAATCCCCCTTCCTTCCGCCAAAAAGCCGCCTGCAATTCACAAGCAGGCGGCTTTTAAAACCCATTCTTCTAATCTACCACTACGCCGTCTTCAGCTATGGTAGTAACGATTTCACATCTTTCACCGTTTTCAGCGAACATAATCATGCCCTTTGACTCCAGACCGCGCAGTTTGCGTGGCTTCAGGTTGGCGACGATGATTACTTTCTTTCCAACCATATCTTCCGGCTTAAAGTCTTCTGCTACGCCGGAGATAATCTGGCGGCGTTCTGTTCCCATCTTAATCTGGAAGACCAGAAGCTTATCAGCCTTCGGGTGCTTCTCTGCCTTTTCGATAAGACCTACACGGAAATCAATCTTGTCAAAATCATCGTATTCGATTTCCGGCTTCAATTCCAGCGGAATATTCTCTTCTTCAGGCTCTGCACCAGCTTTCTGCATAGCATCCAGTTCCTCAAGTTCCTTTTCGATATCAAGTCTCGGGAAAATGGCTTCACCCTTCTTCACCTGTTCCTGATACATCATATCGAAAGTAAACGCGTCTTCCCAGACCACATCCGCATACCACAGACCCATCTGCTTTCTAATCTTGTCAGAGGTAGTATGCATAAACGGATGAATCAGAATGGAAATGATACGCAGAGACTCTGCCAGATTGTGCAGGCAGGTATCCAGTTCCGGCTTCTTTGTTTCATCCTTTGCAAGAATCCAAGGTGCTTTTTCGTCGATATATTTATTGGCACGTCTAACAAGAATCCAGATTTCTTCCAGCGCCATATTGAACGCGAACTTGTCCATCTGTGCTTCCACCTTGGAGGCCGCGCCAGTCGCGATGGCTTTCAGGTCTTTGTCGATATCGTCTTCCGTGTTGCTTTCCGGCACGACGCCGCCGCAGTATTTTTCAATCATGGAAGCCGTTCTGGACACCAGATTTCCAAGGTCGTTAGCAAGGTCGTAGTTCATCCGTTTCAGCATCACTTCATTGGTGAACACGCCGTCCTGTCCAAAGGTATACTCGCGAAGCAGGAAATATTTCAGCGCGTCGATGCCATAACGGTCGATGAGCTTCACCGGGTCAACCACATTGCCCTTGGACTTGCTCATCTTGCCGCCTTCAAGAAGCAGCCAGCCGTGACCCAAAACCTGCTTTGGAACCGGCAAATCTAAAGACATCAGCATTGCGGGCCAGATAATGGAATGGAATCTAACAATTTCTTTTCCTACAAGGTGCACATCAGCCGGCCAGTATTTTTCGAAAAGTTCCGGATCGTCAGGATAGCCCAAGGCAGTGATATAGTTTGAAAGTGCATCCAGCCATACATAGATGACATGCTTTTCATCAATTGGTACCTGAATACCCCAGTCAAAGGTAGAGCGGGAAATGCAAAGGTCATCAAGCCCCTGTCTGATAAATCCCAGCATTTCGTTTCTTCTGGTTTCAGGTTCAAGGAAGTTGGTGTTCTCCAAAAGGTCAATCAGCTTGTCCTGATATTTGGAAAGTTTAAAGAAATAAGCTTCTTCCTTGGCTTTCTGCACAGGTCTTCCGCAGTCCGGACAGCAGCCGTCTACAAGCTGACTTTCTGTCCAGAAAGATTCGCACGGCGTGCAGTACAGACCTTCGTACTCGCCTTTATAGATATCGCCTTTTTCGTACATTTTATTAAAAATAGCCTGCACCCGCTTTACGTGTCTGTCCTCAGTGGTTCTGATAAAGTCATCATAAGAAATTTCCATGGTCTTCCACAACTCTTTAATGCCAGCAACTACACCATCCACGTATTCCTGCGGGCTAACGCCCTTTTCTTCTGCAATGGTCTGGATCTTCTGTCCATGCTCATCTGTTCCTGTCAAAAAGCGCACATCGTAGCCGGAAAGTCTCTTGAATCTGGCCATGGCGTCCGCCATTACAGTACAGTATGTGTGTCCTATATGAAGGTTTGAGCTCGGATAATAAATCGGGGTCGTAATGTAATAAGTTCCCTTTTTCTCAGTCATTTCTATTCATTCCTTTCGTCTCCTGCGCCGAATGGGGCGAGGCAGTTTCTATCTTTTAGGATACCACACAATGGTTGGGTTAGTCAATAAAAGGAAAGAAAGTCCATCCGTAAATCCTTTGGTTTAGATTTCTCAGTCGGGGGGGGCTGTACGCACTTCGTTTTTTATTATATAATGTAACAAGCAAATCCTCAGAAAGGAAAAACAGATCATATGAAACTTTCGCATCTTTCCGCTATCATTTTAGCTTCCGGCCGCGCCAGTCGTTTCGGTGAAAACAAGCTTCTCCATCCGGTTGACGGCAAGCCGATGATAGAGAAATTATTTTCCTCCATTCCGTCCGGCCTGTTTGAGCAGGTCATCGTCGTATCCACCTATAGCGATATTCTGACAATATCAAAAAAATATGGTTATATGGCAGTCCGGAATGAGGATACTACCAATGATATCGCAAAAACCATAGCCCTTGGTATGGCTGAAATCAATCCTCTTTGCCGAGGCTGTATGTTCTTTGTTTCCGATCAACCCTGGCTCACAACACGGACCATTCAAAATCTCGCTGCTCACTTCAGCGAAGAATCGGAGAAAATTCACGTTCCGCTTTGCAACGGTAAACAGGGAAATCCGGTTATCTTTCCATCGCGTTACTTCATGGAACTTAGCGCTCTGCCCCCTAATCACGGTGGAAAATATCTTTGCAAAAAGTATCCAGAAGCAGTTTCCTTTCTGCCTGTTCTCAATCCTCTGGAACTAAAGGATATAGATAAAAAAACAGATTTACTCTCTGTCCGCAAATAACAGGCTGGGCGAAAACTGCCCGGCCTGTTACTGTCTGTAACCGATATAAAGTTCTTTGCCTCTACTGTACACTTTCACGCCAGGGAATACTTGCCGCAAATTATCTTCCATTTCCTCTGCTGATACTTCTGTCATTTTCATCTCCGCACAGATTTTACCTGCCTTTAACAGATACACTTTATCACAATAGGATAAGGTTAGCTGGAGATCGTGAAGTACAAGCAGCGCGCCCAAATTTTCTTCATCAGCTAATTTTCGCAGCATCTGCATAAGATGATACCTGTTATTTACATCGAGCGCGCTGTCCGGTTCATCAAATAGGAGAAGCGGAGCGCCCTGCACCATTGCTCTGGCGATCATTACCATCTGCTTCTCGCCTTCACTCAGATACATATAATTCGCCTCCCCTAAATAGGATAAGTGGAGGTACTCTAATGCTGCCCGCGCTTTGCGTATATGACGTTCCGATGGCGTCTGCCCGAAAGACAACTCAGGATTCACACCCATAAGAACCATATCCAATACGCCTGTATCAAAGTATACGCCAAATCGCTGCGGCAGATACGCCGCCAATTTTGCGCGCTGCTTCGCTGAAAAATCCCATACATGATTCTCCTCGATGAATATTTGTCCATCCTGCTGCTTCTCCATACCTCCGATCAGCTTTAAAAGAGTAGATTTTCCAGAGCCATTCTCTCCCAGCAGCGCGCAAAGCTGTCCGGCCTCCACCTGCAAAGAAACGCCGTCCAGCACCGTTTCCCGCTTGTAGGAAAACTTCAAATCCTCTATTCTCAGTAAAATCTCCAATCCCTCCTTTTTATCATCAACAGAACTAAAAACGGCGCGCCAATCAATGACGTCAAGATGCTGATAGGAATTTCAATGTCGAAAAATCCCCGAGAAGCACAATCCGCCATAACCATCAAAATCCCCCCTAAAATACAGGCTAGCGCCGCCGTCTTAAGATTACTTTTCTGGGTTAACATTCTTGCAGCATGAGGCGCGACCAGACCGATAAAGGTAATCAATCCCGTAACCGATACGATGGCAGACACAATAATAGTCGTCGCCGCGAGAATCACAGTTCGCGTCAAACCTACTCTAACGCCCAGAGCTGCAGCTTCCTCATTGGATAATCCGAGGATTGTAATCTGATAGCGAACGAAAAACAGCGCGGCCATACCTGCTGCAAAGAAAGGAAATACCCATAAAACCTTAGAAAACGTAATTGCAGAAAGCCCTCCCATAGACCAGTATTCCAGCGGCGCCAACTCACGATTGGGATCCGCGAATAGTTTCAGTACCATGATGACAGCTTCAGCCATAGCGCTGATTACAATGCCCGAAAGTACAATAGAGGCCAATGAATTTTTGTGTCCGTTTTTCGAGAAAAACAACACCAGCAGAACAGCTCCTATCCCTCCAAGGAATGCGTAAATGGGCACAAGTATTGAACCTGCGCCCATCATTACAATTCCCACAGCAGCTCCCGCATTAGCGCCACTGGCCACGCCAATTAAATCGGGAGACGCCAAAATATTCTTAAACAGAAGCTGATAAATATATCCTGCCAAGCTTAAACCTACGCCTGCCATAAGCGCCATCAATGTACGCGGCAGCCGCAGTCTCATAAAGACGTCATAGGTTACCCCGGCGACCTCATGTCCTCTGCCGGTCAGAATCTTAACAATCTCGTCTAATGAAATGGGATATTTTCCAATCAGCAGCGATATACCAGTAAAACACAGCAGCGCTATCCCAAAAACGCAAATCAGTCGATTTTCTTTTTTACCGTTCACGACAGTGTTACAAGCTCCTTATCTGCTTCAAATCCATAAAAACGCTGATAAAAATCTGCCACGTCTTCTCTCAGCTCATCTAAACTATACGCTTCCGGATGCAGCGCGGCAAAAAGCCACAGCTTTCCAAGCGCGCCTGATGGAACAGGCGAGTCCCAAGCCTCAAAGTCTGAAGGCATAGTCAGTACTTTACCTTCCTTTACGGCGGTTAAATTAGCAAGCTCAGGCACAGCGCACAGATCCTCTGCTGTATAGCTGGCTTCCGGTACGATCACAATATAGTCAGGATCCCATGCCAGAAGCTGTTCATAAGAAACGCCGGCCCAGCTGTCGCCTTTAATTTCAGCAGCTGCATTTTTACCTTTCGCCGCTTCAATCAGCGTATTCTGATACATATCTGCCGGACAAGTTCTAAGCATATCGCTGTTGCCCGCCAGATAAATGATTGGGGCTTCTTCCTCTTTTCCTTTTTCCTGAAGCTTTTCATTCACCTCATCGTAGTAATGCAGCAGCGCTTCGGCTCTCTCGCCTTCTCCTACTGCAGCAGCGATTATACTGATCGCTTCCTCAAGCAGCTGATCGTCTTCGGGACTGATCAGTAATACTGGAATACCCATTTCCTCTAATGCCCGCGCCGGTTCCTGAAGCTTTTTCGGCAAAACCACCAAATCCGGTTCTAACGCGATACATGCCTCTAAGTTGAAATCCTTTGCTGACCCCGTATTCGGCAGATCAATAATTTCAGGCGCGGCAAGTGTATAGATATTTCTCTCTTTCGCCTTCGCCTCAATGCCTACCAACCGTTCCTTGCAATCCAACGCAAGCAATATAGATGTAGAGATATAATAACCGCTTACGATTTTCTCTGGCCGGCTTTCAATCGTCACCTCACGACCCGCCTGGTCAGTCACGGTCACCTTCTCCCAAGAAGTATTGCCGTCCTTCGACGCATCGTTTTCAGATCCACAAGCTACTGCCGAGAACATCATAGAGAAGATCAGCATCAGCACGAGAAGCTTTTTAAATCTCCTATTTTCATTTTTTATATTCATAATCTATTCCTTTCCTTTGTCACATTTATGCAATGCTTCCATAACCCGAACCGGCGTGAGCGGAATCGTATTGATAAAGACCCCCGTCGCGTCAAAGAAAGCGTTTCTGATCGCTGGCGCGATGCCAACCACCGGCGGCTCTCCGATTCCTTTTGCGCCGAATGGACCGAGTACATTCGGATGCTCTACGATGATCGTTTCCAGATTCGGCACGTCGACAGCTGTCGGAATTAAAAAGTCATGATAGGTATGATTCTTCATCCGACCCTGACTCATAAAATGTTCCTCCATGATACCCCAGCCGATGCCCTGGGCCATGCCGCCTTCCATCTGACCCTCTACTGTACTCGGGTTAATTGCTTTTCCGACGTCACATGCCAGAATGCACCGCAAAACAGTAAGCTCTCCTGTCTCTGTATCTACTTCCAGCTCCACACCGCAGGTTCCAAATGTAAATGCGTGCATTTGATCGTGGGTGCCCTTAGGGTTCGGGTGTACTCTTGGAGGAAACCATGACCCGATCGTTGCAAGCGGTACCTGCGCTCTGTAAGCGCCTGTCACGATTTTCTCCAGTGGAATGGCGGTTTCCGGTTTTCCTTTGACGAAAACTGTGTCCTCCGCCATAGCTAGAGACTCTGTTCCTACCTTGAAAACCTCGTCCGCGGCATATTTGATAAACCGTTCCCGCAGCGTTTTGCAGCCTGCCAGAACCGCGTTTCCCATCAGGGCTGTCGTTCTTGAAGAAACTGTCGCGCCAGCTTCTAATGAGGTTGCTGAATTAGAGTAATCCACGTATACCTTTTCATAGGAAACTCCCATCGCTTCCGCTGCAATCTGCTTCATCGCAACAAGAAGTCCCTGGCCCAATTCATTAGAAGACAATCCAATGTTAATAGAACCGTCCCGCTGCGCTTGTACGATACAATGAGCGCCGTCCGGAGAGCTGCCTGTTCCTATACCGTACATAAAGCAGGCCACGCCCTTTCCCCGTTTCTTCACACCGGCTCCTCTATCTCTAGGCGCGTCCCAGCAAAGTGCTTCCTTCACCTTGAGCAGACATTCTTCCAGGCCAACGCCGCGCTCTCCCAGCATAATCTGTCCGGTATGAATGCTATCGCCGTCCCTTACGATGTTCTTTAATCGTAATTCAATCGGATCCATTCCCAGTTCATGAGCCAACATATCCATTTGACATTCGATCGCGAAATGTGCCTGCGGCGCGCCTAATCCTCTAAACGCGCATCCATATGGATGATTTGTATAAACAGAATGACCATGAGCTCTCGATGCAGGAATTTTATACGGACCGCCCGCATATAGCACCGTTCTGTCCGGAATCGCGTCTACTGACTGATACGCACCCTTATCTATAATATTGAATACATCTATTCCTAGTATTTTTCCCGTTTTATCCGCGGCTAACCGATGATGCAGAAATGCCGCATGTCTCTTTCCAGTAGTACGGAATACTTCTTCCCGTGTCTCCTCGTAAAATACAGGTCTTCCTGTCCTCAGAGCCAATACGCCGGCAATCGCGGAAACATCAAAGGTTGAGTCTTCCTTTCCTCCAAACGCGCCGCCTACAATGGTACTGATCACATGAATTTTGCTCTGCGGCAGTCCAAACACTTTACAGAGCGATTTTTTCGCACCCTGCACATTATGCTGAGGACTGTAAATTGTAATACCGCCCTGTATCAAATCTGGTTCTGCAATGCACACATCTGGTTCAATGTACGCGTGGTCAACCATAGGCGTTTCAAAGTAATGATCGAGAATTACGTCTGCTTTCTCGAAAGCCGCCTCCACATCGCCTCGCAGCACCTTTGCGCTATAGGAAATATTACGATCGCCAGAAAAAGGATGTTTCTCATGAATCGCCCCGG
Organism: Anaerotruncus sp. 80; assembly: GCF_009936115.1. Lineage (NCBI taxonomy): Bacteria > Bacillati > Bacillota > Clostridia > Eubacteriales > Oscillospiraceae > Anaerotruncus > Anaerotruncus sp. 80. Next base: position 62,525 of record NZ_QWES01000018.1, on the reverse strand, counting down.
CTTCCATCTCAAAAACCTCTCTCGGATCGTCATAAGCAGGAAGGGGTTCATACTCTACTTGAATCAAAGAAATTGCTTTTTCCGCCGTCGCCAAATCCCGAGCTGCTAAAATCGCTACCGCGTCACCCTCGTAGATCACTTTATTTTCCGCTAAAACAGGCTTATCATATTCGTCTAAACCATATCCATTCACACATCCCGGCGGCAAATCCTTAGCAGTCATGACAGCTTCCACTCCGTCGAGGGCTTCTGCCTGTGAAGTATCAATGGACACTATTTTAGCATGCCCATAAGGGGAAAACAAGGCCTTTGCATACAACAGGTCTGTACGATGAACAGCTAAATCCGCAGTGAATTTTGCCGCGCCCGTCACCTTTGCGATGGTATCAGGCTTTACCATTCGTTTTCCAATAAGACTGTTATTCCTATTCATGATGTTCTTACTCCTATTTTGCAAAAACAACGCCTTCGGCTGGTATCCGAAGCCAAAGACAGCGGTGTCAACCGAAGGTATCTTTTCTATTCAGCGTTACGCTCTTATTTTACAACAGCAGTAACGACCATTTCCACCAGTCTGTCCTCTAACGCCATATCAGCGGATACTGTCGCTCTTGCAGGTTCCTTTCCTTCTACAACCCAGGCTTCCCACACCTCATTCATATCATCGAAATCTCTGAGGACGTCTTTCAAAAAGATTTGAACGCGAACGATATGCTCCTTATCCGAATTGTATTTTGCTAATGTTTCATCAATAATATTCAGAACTCCCTGGGTCTGTTCTTTGATATCTTTACCTTCACTGGTTCTTCCTGTCAAATACAGCACTCCATTATGCTCCGTTACTAAAGATAAACGTCCGTCGCCTTCATAATATTTAATCATAATTTCTTCCTTCCTTTCTATGTTCTTATGCTTTCTGAGCCTACATGCGCATGGCAGCAAGCTGAATCGCTTCTACAATTTTTTGATATCCTGTGCAGCGGCAAAGATTACCTGAGATTGCAATACGAATTTCTTCTTCTGTCGGATTGGGATTCTCCTTGAGCAAGGCATACGCCGCCAGAACCATACCCGGAATACAAAAACCACATTGTACAGCATTTACATCGACAAAAGCCTGTTGCACCGGATGAAGCTGATCCGTCGTTCCAAGACCTTCTATGGTCATGACTCGTTTTCCCTCAATCATTCCGGTAAGCATGGTACATGACCTGACAGCCACGTCGTCAACCAATACTGTACATGCTCCGCAATCTCCTGTACCGCATCCCTTTTTTGTACCTGTAAGCTTAAACCTGTTTCTTATCGTATCTGTCAGAATTTCATCACCCTCAATTTCACAGCTAACAGGTTCTCCATTTAGAACAAATGATATACGGCGCATATTACTTCCTCCTTTCAGCGCTGGCAAGCGCCCTGGAAAATGCCTGCGCAATAACAGCTCTGGTTGTAAGCTCTTTATATTCCTTAAAGTAGGACTCCCGCAAAACCGCTTCCTTCGGAAAAGTCTCTTTCAGATATTGCCGCGCTTCCGCTGGTTTCATACCTGTCACAGCTTCCTCCAGACTGAACGCGCGCACAATATTTGCATTTAACGCCCCCAGGGATATGGAGGCGCGACTGATTACATCACCCTCTAGCTGTACTCTTGCACCAACAAGTATTTTGCCAATGTCCTGCGCCTTACGGCGAGCTACTTTGCAATAACCGGTACCTTCTTCCAGCTGTATTGCCGGAAAACAAATCTCTCGAATGATTTCATCGGCATGCTTCACTGTTCGATTTCTTCCTAAATAAAAGTCCTGCAGCGGTACTTTTCTCTCACCTTGCTCACTGACAAGCACGATTTCAGACTTAAGTGCCATTAACATCGTTGCGCAATCAGCCGCCGGCGCAGCCGTACCAATATTACCTGCCGGCGTTGCAACAGCTCGAACGCCTGGACTTCCCAGATTGGAGATTGCCGTAATCAATCCCTCAATTTTCTGGCATATGGGATCCTGCGCCATCTCCCTGTAGGTCATATTCCCACCCAGCATAACGCAGTCCTTTTCTTCCCGAACATATCGTAGCTCCGCTAGCTGTCCAATATAAACGATAGCGGAAGGCGCAATCCTTTTCTGGCTGATATCTATTACAATATCACTGCCTCCGTTTACAATAACCGCCTTCTCTTTATAGTGTCCAAGAATTTCTAATGCCTCCTGCAAAGTGTCGGGTCTAAAAAATTCTGCCATGAACAGGCCTCCTTTCACAGAATTTGTTCTTCTGTTTAGCAATCTCTTTTTCTATCGCGGTGTTTTCTTAGAACGGTCCATACTGCGTCACATGGGCGATGATGATAAACACGAGACCAATTACAAACTGAATTCCAATCAGCGGCAGCATCCATTTTGCCCATTTCTCCCAAGGAACCTTTGCAAGTGCAAGCCCCGCCATCAGGAAGCCTGAAACCGGTGTCAATACATTGGACAGTCCATTACCCACTGACAACGCCATAACTGCCGTCTGTCTCGTTACATCTACCAGATCTGCCAGCGGCGCCATGAGAGGCATGGTAAGCGCAGCCTGTCCGGATCCTGATACAACGACTAAGTTCAACAAATTTTGGAAAATGTACATACCGATTGCGGAGAAGATTGGCGGCAGCACACCGAGTACAGAAGCCGCGCCGTGTAAGATTACGTGAAGGATACTGCCGTCGGTCAATACGACTACAATAGCCTTGGAGAAACCAACGATTAACGCGCCTGTAGCAAGATCCATCATGCCCTTTCCAAGAACCTCGGCATAACGGTTGAAACCAATTTTTCCGATGATTGCACAGATAATGGAAGTTCCAAGGAACAACGCACAGATTTCATCCATATACCAACCCAGCTCGATTACACCGTAAACAAGCAGTACAATCATCAAGAGGAATACGATTAAAATAGCCTTTTCACGTCCGCCAAACTTCGGCAAATGTTCAAGATCCAGGGTATCCTCTCTCTGCTTGTCCAATTCATACATCGGCGAAAGCTGCGGGTCTTTTTTTACTTTTCTCGCATACCGCATAATCCACAGAGAGGTTACTACCAGCATCGTCACAAACAGCGCAATTCTAAGACCCATACCGGAAAGCGGCGGCAACTCCGAAATGCCCTGCGCAACCTGCAAACAGAATGGATTCATAAACTCACCGGCCCAACCAATCGCTCCGCCAATCATAACGATGGCTACGCCAACGATAGAGTCATATCCCATAGCCAAACATAGAGCAACAAAGAGAGGAACTAAAGGTACGGATTCTTCACACATACCGAAAATTGCGCCGCCCAAGCCAAACAATGCCAGAACAATCGGAATAATAATCAGATCTTTTCCTTTTAAACTCTTTGCAAGTTTACCAACGCCTGCCTCCAGTGCGCCTGTAGACTGTATGACTGCCATAGCGCCTCCTACAATAAAGAGGAAGAATACAATCTGCGCACTCTCCTGCAGGCCTCTGGTAATGGAAGTCAGCATTTGCATTAGAGACACCGGTGTTTGCTCTATGGTGTGATAAGAATCCGGGTCAACAACAGATCTGCCGTCCAATTCCATCATCTCATATGTACCTGCCGGCACAATATAGGATAATATGCTGCAAACAAAAATCATTGCAAACAGAATGATAAATACATTCGGCACAGCAAACCTTTTCTTTTTCTTTCCTTTTTCCATTCCTTTTCTCCTTTCCATAATGTGAACTTTCATTTATAAATACCGCTTGAAATCCGATTGCTAAATTCTTTCAACGGTTCCTTCCCAGGTATCAACTTCTTTTTTCTTTTTTCTTGCTGTCTCATCATACCAGTGCTTCGTCACGGTCTTAGCCCGCGTATAGAATCGAACGCCGTCTTTTCCAAGTACATGCAAATCTCCAAAGAAGGAATCCTTGTTTCCGGAAAATGGAAAATATGCGGACGGCACAGGAATTCCTACGTTAATGCCTACCATTCCGCCGTCAGTACGGAACTCAAATTCTCTGGCATAATATCCGTTTTGTGTGAAGATTACAGAGCCGTTGGCAAATGGATTTTCATTCATCAAAGCAAGTCCCTCTTCAAAATTCTTCACCCGTTTTATCAATGTCACTGGACCAAAGATTTCTCTGTCGCCAATAGTCATGCCCGGCTTTACATGGTCAAAAATCGTTGGCCCGACGAAAAAGCCTTTTTCAAAGCCTGGAACTGTAACGTTACGGCCATCTAACACGAGTTCAGCGCCCTCGTCAATTCCTTTCTGAATCCAATCACATACCTTTGTCTTATGCTCCGCCGATACAACCGGCCCCAGATTTGTTTCCGGATCATACGCGCAACCGACCTTCATTGCCATAGCCTTTTCCTTCAACAAAGCAACGAACGTGTCAGCAATGGATTCCTGTACTACAATAACCGGAAGAGCCATACATCTCATACCAGCACATCCATATGTAGAGTTGATAATTGCGCTTGCAGCACTTTCCAAATCAGCATCCTCCAAAACAAGCGCATGATTTTTCGCTTCACACTGTGCCTGCACACGCTTTCCGTTTGCCGCAGCTGTAGAGTAAATCTGCTTGCCAACGCCTGTCGTACCTACAAAAGTAACTGCCTTAACTCGTGAATCTGTCAAGAAAATATCTGCTTCTTTTCTGCTGCAGGTTACCAGATTGACAACGCCCTTCGGGAATCCTCCTTCTTCATAGAAAAGCTCTAATATGCGCATCGCTGTAAGTGGCGTCGCGCTGGATGCTTTCAACACAACCGTATTTCCGGAGGCGATCGCAAGCGGCACCATCCAGCCCCATGGAATCATCGCTGGGAAGTTAAACGGTACAATCCCCGCTACAACGCCTAACGGCATCCGATAAGTCGCTGTATCAAATCCGGTTGTTACCTGCAAAGATGCATCGCCCTGCATCAGTGTCGGTAAGGAGCAAGCATGTTCTGTCGGCTCAATCGCTTTCAACACGTCGCCTCTCGCCTCTGCTAAGGTCTTACCTAACTCTTTCGCGCATAACAGTGTCAATTCTTCCAGATGTTCTATCAGAATGTTTCTCCATTTAAACATCATCTGCGTTCTCTGACTTAACGAAAGCTTCGACCATGCAGGAAAAGCCTCCTGTGCCGATGCAATAGCCGATTCTACTTCCTCTGCCGTACAACAAGGAACTTCTGCAATCATTTCTCCTGTGCTTGAATCAGTGACAGGCATATACTTATCCGTTTTTGACAGATGCCATTCACCATTTACACAATATTTCTTCCTTTCAACATTCATTTTCGCATTCCTCCAAATTTTTAGTTTTTTAGAAGTTAATTTCATTTTATTTCATATTTTTCATTTTGTCAATCAAAATTGAAAATTAATTTCATTTTTGATTATGCGACAAAAAATCCCTTTGTCCAGATTCGATTCTGTCAAAGGGATTTTCTATTTCTTATACAGAGACCACGCTTCTCACTTATTCATAGCTGCCCATTCTAAAAGAGATTTCTTTTGCCACACTTCTAAGTTCTGGTAAAATGTCACTGTGAATCTGCTCAAAGGACATATTCTCTACTTTTCCGAAGCAGCTCAACGCTGCTGCAATCTCACCGCTATAGTCATAAATGGGAACCGCAACACAACGCAGACCCGGCTCACATTCCTGATCATCCAGGGCATATTGATTATTCTTCGTACGACGAAGTTCCTCCATTAAGTCGTCTTTTGTCGTAATAGTTTTCTCTGTCAGCTGTTCCAGTCCTTTTTGATTGACCAGCAAATCAATATCACTTTCTTCGTATGCAGTCAAAAACAATTTTCCCGAAGAAACCGCATGAATTGGTGCCTGCAGCCCAATGCGCTGCAGCGGTACCCCACCGCTGATACTGGTCGGATCATATACGCAGTCGATATAGACGCACTCCATTCCTCTTTCTATGGACAAGCTTACGCCTCGCGAAAGCTTAACCGATAATTCACTGACCAAACTTCCGGAAAGGTTCCTTATCGTCATATGATTTCGTACCAATTTTCCATATTCACAGACCCGCCACGTCATCGCATAACGATTTGTCGCCCCATCCTGAAATACCAGTCCTTCCTCCACCAATGCATTCAAATAGCGGAATGCCGTCGCTACCGGCACACCAATATGTTCTGAAATATCCTGCAGCCGCATCGGCGTACGACTTTCTGCAATACAAGATATTAATTGTACTAATTTGGATACTGTCTGATTCGATACTTTCTTTTCCCCCATGGTACGATCCTTGCTCTTTCTTTCAAGTAGTCAACGTGATTCTTTTCTATATCAATATACCGTATAATCCAATTTCTGTCAATGCTGTTGGCACGCCCTATTACTGCAAACGCATGAAAGCTTGACTTGCTCAAATTCGCTGCACCTGTTTCCGCGTCATGCATAAAAATCAAAAAATCTCCGAAATATGCACACGAACATACATAAAATCGAAGAAATCTATTCAGATATGTACATTCCAAGGGTTTCCCAATAAAGTACAATGAAACAAAAACTGGCTCTTAAAAGCCAGTTTTTGTTTCATTTAAAGATCTCTAACTTCTTCCGTCAATTGTGTGTACTTCATGATTTGCTCTAGCGGTATTCCATCCGCTTTCATGTTCCTGGCGATTTCAAGCCTGCCCTTCTGCTCGCCTTCGGCAAAACCCTTTTTCCTTGCCCATTTTTCTCTGAGTCTGGAATCCTCTTCCAATGTCATAAAACCCATCAAATCCCTCTTTTCATTCAGTTCTATCACCTGATGATGGATTTCTTCCACAAAAACATCGTCTTCCGAAATCTTTCCGCTCCTGATATATTCCAGAAGCGTTCGAAGAGACTCCGGCATTTTCTCCTTTACACAGGTTGTATTTAACATTATTGTATTTGTAAAGTCCCCTAATGGCAAGTCATTTTTTCTGTCAAAGTTTTCAAATTGATATACCGTCTCCGCCTTTCCAAACAAACCAAATTGGCAGACAAAGATGACATGACATGTTCTCAGTGCTTCATAGGCATGCAGCAGCATCCTCAAAAAGTACATTCAATTGGATGCTTTTGTAAAACGGACCATTAAGAATTGTCTTTTCTACTTCGACTCGGCATCCATCTTCTCGCTCAGAATATTTGTATTCCTTCGACAGGCGCACCTGGCGAGCCTTTCTTTCCGGAAAAATTCACTTTAAAAATTCTCTGCAGCGCATCTCGTCGTGCATGACCATAGCATATATATTTTTGTTGGAAAAAGGATGAAAAACTTTCCTATCATCTAAATTCTGTATCTTTTTCATATAAACATTCTATCTCCGTTACATATACAACTGTTTTGACAGTCTCTATACAAGTGAAAGTGCCCTGTTTAAATTTTGTATTTTATTGTCGCTTTTAATATTCTATAGAAATCAAAGTTCTGTCATCTGACACCACATCACTGTTTCAGAGCTATCACTGGCCCGGCAACATTCGGGAGCTGCGCAATGTCATCGAAGGCGCATTTGCTTCTGCGGAAAGCGAATGGATTACACCTTCCGATTTGCCTGCCTATTTCTCCACACAAAAAACGACGTTGGAAATCACGTCGTCAAAACAAACTTACGAAAACCGGGTATCACCAAACAAGTGCTTCATGATAGGCTGACCAGTCTTAAGCTGTAATAAACAAAGCAAAAATAAAGCCGATGAAAAGGCGGAAATTCCTGCCCTTTCACCGGTCGTGTCACTTATCCCTCTAAATCTTCTTCAGCCCAGTCATCTCTCGACCATTCTTCATCTGGCCAGTCTTCGTTCACAAAGATTTTTTTCATGATGTGGTCCATACCCACTACCAACGTAGTTCCTGCCACAAAGCCTACACCTAAAATTGCAAGGGCTACCTTTGCTGCTGCAGACGTGCCGCTTTTTCTTCCTTTATCCGCCTTATTCGGCTCCAGTTTATTTTTCTTGCTCATTTCATTTCCTCCGTGGTCAAAATTCTCGACTCATCCACTTGATTTTCACTTTAATTTATCTATATGTTCTCTTATTAACGTATTCCACAATTAAGCTTGCAGCCTCTTCTTCTGAAATATAACTGCTGTTGATTGCCAAATTATAGTTGGAGAACTGCCCCCATTTCTGGCAGGTATGGTAGTTATAGTAGTTTGCACGAGCTTTGTCATAAGTATGCACTGTCTCCTTTGCATCGGCGGCATCAATGCCGTAAACATCGATACAACGGCGAATCCTGTCTTCCAGTTCCGCATAAACAAAGATATTCGTCACTCCTGGCATATCCTTGAGAATGTAATCAGCACACCTTCCGACGATGACACCTTCGCCCTCCTCGCCAATCTGATTAATCACATCAAATTGGGTGATAAAAAGCTTTTCGTTAACGGAAACTGCCTCGCTCATCATGCCCTCACCGAAGTTCATTGCTGAAGAAAGGCTATACGAGAAGCTGCTCTTTGCACGAAGCTCCGCGGTCTCCACAGTTTCTCTGGATAATCCGCTCTTTTCTACCGCCATATCGATAATCTCCTTATCGTAAAATGGCACGCCCAGTTTCTCCGCAACAAGTCTTCCGATAATTCGCCCACCGCTTCCGTACTCTCTGCTGATTGTAACTAGTTTCTTCATAAAAAACACCCTTTCTGTTCTCTATCCTATCCCTTTGGATACTTCTATTATACCGCAAAAGTGTTCTAAAGTGAAGAATAAATTCTCTCCGCGAAGGCTGCGGCTTTTTCTTCCAGATTTTCCACTTTTAGAATGCTTCCCGGATTATTAGCAGTTTCTACCAGAGCAAAATTTCCCGGTAAAATAAAGTTCTTGTTGAAATTCATCGCACCAATCACCTGCTCCGCCACAATATCTCCGCCGCTGTAGCCGGATATCACTAGAGCAAAGACTCTTTTCTTTGAGAAGTCGTGGGTGCGGAACACAGAGGTCAGCCGGTTAATAAAGGCTGTCAGGTTAGCGCTGACCGCATCATTGTAATTAGGGCAAACCATCACCAGCGTATCGCATTTAATGATAGCAGGATAAACCTTTTCTACCATGACGCCACCATAAAAGCAGTCGTCCTTTTCGCCAAAATGCAGACAGGTCTCGTATTTACAGCCGCGGCAGTCAAGGAGCTGACCGTTTCGCAGAGAAATCTCCTCCACCTCTACATCGTCGTCAAAATATCTGCGTACCTTTTCCCAAAGAAGCAGACTGTTGGACGTCTTCCTGCTGCTAGCGTGAACCATCAACACTTTTTGCGTCTTTTCCCCATGAATTTCGAAAGAAAGAAGCCGCTGCACCAGTTTTTTCACCTGCCCGGCATAAGCCTCCGCCAAATCCGTATGATTCACTTTGCTGATAATCTGAAAATTGTATAAGGATCCGGTTGCTTCCACCAGAGGTTTGCCAGGGAAAGTACAGCCTGCCATGTTTGCAGAAAATACCAGACGCCGGGCGAGACTTTTGGTAAAAAGCTCTCCGCTGCCGTCCACAATTACTCCTGCACAAGCCCCTGCAAGGCAGTCCGGCACTTTGCGGAAATACTCCAGCATACGATAGTATTCCAAATTGATACCGGCTTCAGAAAGGCAGACAGCAAAGAGCAGTCTCCTGCCTCTGAGGTCGGTTCTTTCTAAATCGTCAGCGGTCAGAAGATATTCCGCCTTGACATTTTTAAGTGCTTCCGAAAGCACCTGATCCATCCGACTTTCCCTTTTAAATTCTTTGCAAAACGGTTTAATCACTGTTAGCAAATTCAATCGCCTCTTTTCCTTTTCACATACGTCATTTTAAAGTCAACAGATGCCTATATGCCTTATTAATCCGTTCATACAGCGCCTCCGGCAAAGGTAAATCCTCGTAGTCAGGACCGTCTGCCTCCATGCGGTTTTTAATGCCGAGAAAAGCGCCGGTATTCTCATCTCCCAGATATAGAGAGCTGTAGTGCCACGCTCCCCGCAAAGTCAGCAGAATAGAGATGGCCGCAGATGAGATAGCAGGCGCGATATACGGCTTAAAGCCTAGCTCCCGAACCGCTACATTGGCATTCACCGTCAGCGCAGTCAGCTCCTTTGACAGTTCATCGTCGTAATGCACAATGCTGTCTGCAATCACCAAATCTTCTCCGTGAGGTCCGAAAGCGCGCCCCTCTTCTCGATAATGCGCCAGCCTTTGGTCTTTTCCAGCAAAATATAAAGCTCTTGCATTCATGACCCCCAAGCCGTAGCCCTGGATCTGGGAAGGCACAAGACCGCTGGAAGTAAGAAATGTCTTGCAAAGTGGATCTACGGGGTCTGATACCACCGCCACCAGTCCTTTGAAACGGGTGTCAGCCGCCATTTTTCCGTAGCGACTGATTAGTTCCTTATTTGCTTCAAGCTGTGCCATGCGCACATCGCCTTGACTTCCCAGCGGCGGCACACCTTTGCTTGCACAGAAAACAAACACATCACAGTCAAAGAGCTGTTCTTCGGCTACAGGCGTAACCTGCGGCAGCGATCCTGCCTCCTCAAAAGGATAGGAAATCTGATTCATTTCCATCTCAAGGCGCTGCAGGTTTTCCGCTGAAAGGTCGCAAATACCGATGGACGAAATCACATCACCACCCAGCAGCTTCAGCCCCAGAAGAACTGTTCTTCCCACGTCGCCGAGAGCCAGAACGTTAACCCGGTGCTTCTTCCCAGGCCTGACCGGTGCGCAGCCGCCTCGCTGCAAGCTGACAGGGTTCCTCACCCCCGCTTCCTTCCATAAATCTTCAATTCGTTTCATATTCTTCCGTTCCTTTTTATCCTTTCAGCCGCATACGAATCAGCTTTTCAATATCGTTTTCCACATAAGCAGACGGCGCTAGATTTTCATCGTAGCTGATGCCATTTCCAATGTCCGGACGCCGCGGATAGGTGATAACCTCGCCCAGACGTTTCAGCGTCAGCTTTCTTTCAAAGGTAGCCTGATACTCCTGCTCCAATACCTTTAAAATGTCTCTGGCATTTTCCAGACAGGTCATGGAATAATCGAAGACCGCCTCTGTTCCGGCCTTGATAAAGGTAGGCATAGTGTACGGCAAAATCAGATTAATAGATGAATCTGCGTCTTTTGCCATGCTGTCGCCGCCGATAAACGGATAACTGTCCCTCTCGTTAATCCAAACCTGTAGGCTCGGCAGGAAATATGCACTCTCTGCCTTTCTGTTTCTCACCGCCATTAAATCTCTGCCATTTCCGGTCATAACACCCACAATAATTTCCTTTACCTCTACCTGATTCTGTTTCAAAATCGGGTCTAAAATATTCATGCGGTAACCTTTGTGCAAAAGATCATCAATCAGGATAATCGGGCGATTAAAAGACTTGATTGTCTTCGCTTGATTGTCAAGTGCCGCATAATGCTTCATCTCCGCAATATTGAAATGGCTCAAATCGCTGTCAAAATATTTTTCCGTGTGCAGCGCCTTTGTTACTGTATTCGGCACCACCACATCCGCCAGCGCCTTTCCAAAAGGCACCGACATGTACGGACCGCGCTGCCTGTTTTTCGCAGGTTCCACTGGCACGCCGTTGAGCTTAGCAACCTTTCCGATAATCTTGTTGTGCACCGCACTGGTATTAAAGGAAAGCACCAGCTGTCCGTGATAAATCCCCGTCAGCACCCGAAGCATTTTGTTGTGCGCCTCGTCAAGAGCATGTAGTACCTTAGGATTTTTGTTCAGCGGATTCTTAATTACAGTTTCAACGTCACGGAACACCACAATCGGCGAGCGCATGTCTACCGCATAAATCGGCGTCTGGCTGCCAGCTTCTGCAATATTGATAAAGCCTTGCCTGCGCAGCGCCTCAATAACCCGTGGATTATATCCTGCTTCGTCAGCCGGATGATATACCACATATGCAAAGTCTCGCGCCAAAAGCTCCGTTAGAATTTCTGTAATAAGAATCTGATTTACATTGGAAATCGCCCTTCCCTTCCCTACAAAGAGAGCGCCGATAACTGCAATACCGCCGGTGGCTTTATCTCTGATGTGAGAAGCGATAGCAGGATCACCAAACTCCGCAAGAAGCTGGCTGGTTTCCACCCTGTGGGCGGCTGCAAATGCAGCCATCTTCTTCTGTCTTACACCGTTTTCAATGTAAAGCGTACGCACGCCTTGCCGCGACAAATATGTCTTGATTCGTTCCATATCATAGCCGCGGGAAATTAAATCCTCTCTGATTCTATCAAGACTATCCACATCTCTGTGCTCGTAGCTGCTGATCGTAATCTCCTTTGCCTGCAGCACATGTTTATATGCAGGCTCTCTAAGATAGAGATTTCTGTCGTAAATATAATTTTGCGCCACCGTATCAATCAGGTTGGAAATATCCCTGTTGAGGTCAATATTCTCTCTAATTCTGGTGGAACTGATATCTTCGTAGTATTTTTTCAGCCGCAGGTAAACCACCTCACCAGTAATCGGATAGCCCTTTTCTTCCTCTGCACCCTCCTTCTGCTCACCTGATTCTCTGGCAAAAGCGATGTGATTCAGGGTGTGAATAGAATCAGTCTCCGGCGGCGCTTTGTAGCAGGAAGCGTTCTTAATCACGTCAGTACCTACTGCAATATAAAGTTCCTTTCCGCAGAAAGTATCCTTCAGCACCTTGATATCCTGCGGATTTGCGATATTAACCGGAATATCCTCCGGGAACACATAGATATCCGCCTCGTCAGCCACTGACATATTCATGATTTTTCTTCTCTGCAGTCTCGGCTGAGTGTTCTTCGACCATGAAAACTCATCAAGAGCCATATACACTGTAAATCCCATATCACGAATCGTAGTGGCGACAGCCTTGTGTCCCAAGCTGAATGGGTCGAAGGTGCCCGGAAAAAATGCCACCTTGCGACTTTGCTGAAAATCAAAATTCCCCGTTTCAATCTGATTTTGACCGATATATCTGTAAATGTGATTCAAAACCGCCGCATTATTATAAAACTCCAATGCATCTTCCGTCTTTTCAGAAAGCAGCACTGCCAGTTTCTTATAACACTGACAGAAAAGTTCGTTCTTTTCAGCAAGACTCAGCACTTCACTGCCAAAAACTCTGGTGCCAAGAATCCAGAAAGCCTCCTCCGAACAGACATGATTATAGCTGGCATAAGCTTTCACCAGCAGATTGAGAAGTCTGAAACGGCGTTTCTCAGAGGTATTACCTTTCTCATAAAAATTCTCTTTATAAACAGAATAGTGCTCCAACATTACTCCAAGAGTGTTTACCACAGAAGATGCCGTCATTTCATTTCCAGTTTCCAGAATCTTTTGGAGCTCATCGATGGACTCATCCAGTTCCTTTGGCGGCAAATAGAGCATGATAACACCCAGGTAATCCGGAATGTATTTAGAAAACTGATAATCGCCCAGTTCCAACCCGTTAAACAGTTCTACGGTCAACTCATTTCTCTGCTCCGGCGGCATTTTTGCAATCATATGAAGCAATCCCTCTCCGGCAGCACGGCGCACCGTCACAGTCTCGCTGACTTTTACCAAATTGGAAAGATGCGTCGCTACATGAAGCAGTTTTCCTCTGTCACCGCTGCCTATGGCGTGTTTCAGCATAAAACCAATATTTGCCACCTTTTGAATCCACGGTGTGCCCGTCTTCAAGTCGTCAAGAAACATGGCTGCAAGCTGCTTATCAAAGTCCTCGTCTTTTGGCAGTTTCATCAGCATTCGCAGGTCAGTGTCATAACGCTCTTCCGTATAGGCGTCAAAATAACAGCGTGCCGCAGAAAGAACGCCGATATCCACGCTCCTGGAAAACCTTCCAAAACTGCCTTTTAGAAAGCTGCTCATAACGGCAACAAAGCTTTCTGTACACAAACTGCGGTCAATCACTGCCGCCGCATCAAGAAGCACCATGGCGGTGCTTTCCGTATGATTTTCCGTATCCTGGTAAAATTTTTCCAGAATGTCAAAATATTTATGCCTGCAAGACGGCTTGCAGTGGTTCACCGTAGCTCTGACGAAGCTGTCCAACGTGTTGGAAATCCACTTCTTATGCTGATCCGTCAGCTTATATGAAGGGTTTAAAATCTTCGTCAGATACTGTTCCCAAAGGGTCAGATTGCTGACAAGGAGGTCCGGCAAGGTGATATCAGTCGGCACTTCTTTCTTGTACTCTTCGCTAAAGCCTGCGACCATGCAGCCCATAATTTCTGCTGCCCGACTTCTAATGTCGCTTTCCTTATGAGAAAGCAGTTCATAGAGAAATTTCAGTGTTAAAAGCTTTTGCTTTTCCGTCATATAGGTGGAGTACTCCCCCAAAATACTGATATAGGTTCGCAGATTCTTCCACTGCTGCTCACTTCTAGCAGCTTCTATGAGGCTGGCAAACTCGCTGTCCTGGTGGAAGCGACTCATCAGCCTGATGTTATGTCCGATGGCAGAAAACTTCAGTTGGTTGACAATCTCTTCTCCCTCCAAAAGAACAATTTCGCAAACCTTCGGATGCGGCGCTTCTTTCGGCTCTGTCGCAAAATCCTCTGGAAGTTCTGTGTGCACTCCGTTTTCTTCCATATAATTCTCAAAGTCTTTCAGTTTGTCGTAAACCTTTTGGTAGCGAAGCTTTTTCGCATCGTCCACATTATCCAGCTTGCCCAAAATCACCTCATAGGCTTCAGCAAGACTGTAAAAATGCACCACTTCCTCGCCTTTTTCATTTCGGCTGCTCTTCACGCGGAAGTCTGCATAAATCAAAAGCAACGACTCTACAGACAGGTTTTCAAGCTCCAAATCCCAAGTAGAGTGATTGGCTGCAATATGGCCAATAGTCGGCATATGAAAACGGTTATAGCACAAATCGGTATAGTAATAATGAAGGTAAGGGATTCTCTTTTCCTCACTTTTGCGGCAGCCGTATTTTCCGATATCGTGCCCTGCTGCCGCGCCGGAAATCAGCGCCAAATCCACAGGCACCCCTGCTTTTGCAAGCTGTCTTGCTGCAAACATGGCGACGTAATGAACCCCGCTGATATGCCCAAGGGTGTTAAAAGGCGTAATATCAATACCGATACGCATGAACTCATAAACGTATTTACTTTTTACCAGCTTGTGCATATGAATATATTCTTTTGTATATCCCTTTTCCTCCACCTCGCTGTCTGTGAGAAACTGCATATCCTTGGTCGGGTCGAAAGGAAGATGCTCCCGCTCAAAGCTATATACGCTGCGAAGAATCTGCAAAAGCCAGCTTCTTCCATCGTGGTAAAAAGCTGCGCCGTCAGGTTCTCCCATCTCCGGAAACAGCTGGGCAAGAAGGTAGCTGTAGCAGTGACGCAGCCAGCCTTCCTCCGGCTCCTCAGAAAGCTGTGGAATAACCTTTTTTACGGCAGCCAAAACATCCTGCGCATTGTATCGTTTATTTGCGATTCCAATTGCTGCAAGGTCTGCCACCATGTGCTTCCACCGCTGTTTCTGCAGATTCTGCTCCATCTCTTTTCGGGAAACTCCGATTTCTTTTAAAAATGCTTTGTCCGTCAAATTCCGGCACAATGTTTCGTGGATTAAAACTTCCGTTTTCATAAGCCTTCCCCCTGGATTTGCACATATTATTTCTTATTATATCACGTTATTCAAACCGAGAAAATCCATTTTCACATCTGTACGCCTATTTTTCCCAAAAAGCAGATGAAGCATTTTTTGCTTTTGCAGAACTTTACCCTTTATTCATGAAAAAAAAGGAAACCCCTTCGCTAGGCTAATGTGCATCAGGACAAAATACATGTTCCTCAGAGTTTTTTAAGAAAATAGCGAAATGATTATCGATTTCTCTTGAAAAAAAACGCTCAATCCTTTGTGAATTAGTGTGAAGTACTCATGTAGACGTTATTTTACTTATAACTTTCCTTTTTTTGCGCCTACAAAGGGTGAAGTTCTGCAAAGTGAAATTTTCCTTTGGACCCGATAAGAAAACGATTGAGAAAATCAAAAGGCGCTCTAAATTATCGTGTGGGCACAACAAGAAAAAGAACCCTTCATGGATTAAGTAAGCCAGTTGCTCCTACAAAATTTCTTTCAAATTTCGTTTCTTCTGTACCCCGCTTCCAATTCTTTCACAAAATGCTGTCATTTCTTATGCGCATACGAAAACAGAGACTCTATTCTTTCAATAAAGTCTCTGATCTGTTTTTCTAAAATATCCCTTTATCCTAGTTCCTCAAACTGGGAGTTATACAAATCAGCATAGAAACCGCCGGCTGCCAGCAGCTGGTCGTGATTTCCCTGCTCAATGATGTCGCCTTCCTTCATGACGAGAATCAAATCTGCATTGCGAATGGTAGATAATCTGTGCGCGATAATAAAGCTGGTTCTGCCTTCCATCAGATTATCCATAGCGCTCTGAATCCGCTCCTCTGTACGAGTATCCACAGAAGACGTCGCCTCGTCTAAAATCAGCACCCTGTTATCTGCCAAAATGGCTCTGGCAATGGTAAGCAGCTGTTTTTGTCCCTGTGAAACGTTGGAGGCGTCTTCATTAAGTTCCATTTCGTAGCCGCCCGGCAGTGTTCTGATAAAGTGATCCGCATGGGCAGCCTTTGCCGCAGCAATAACCTCTTCATCCGTCGCGTCCAGTCTGCCATAGCGAATATTCTCCATAATCGTCCCTTTAAACAACCAGGTATCCTGTAACACCATACCAAAATAATCACGCAGATTATGTCTGTTGAACGCTCTGATATCGTGTCCATCCAAGGAAATGGAACCCTCCTGTACATCATAAAACCGCATAAGCAGCTTTACGATGGTAGTCTTGCCCGCACCGGTCGGTCCCACAATGGCAATTTTCTGTCCTGGCTTTACGTCGGCGCTGAAATCCTTGATGATAATCTGCTGCGGGTCGTAGCCGAAACGCACATGGTCAAAGCGCACCGCGCCCTGCGGATCTTTCAGCTGCACCGGATTTTCAACAGTCTGCTCTTCCTCTTCTTCTGCGAGAAACTCAAAGACACGCTCGGATGCTGCCGTCATAGACTGCACCTGATTGATGACCTGAGCGATCTGCTGAATCGGCTGCGTGAAATTCTTTACATACTGAATAAATGCCTGAATATCTCCAATTCCGATGGTGCCCTTGATAGCCAGAAGTCCTCCGGAAATCGCAACACCGGCATAGCCCATATTGCCTACAAACATCATCAGTGGGTGCATGAGTCCTGAAAGAAACTGCGATTTCCAAGCAGATTCGTAAAGTACATCGTTAGTCTCGTCGAATACCGTAATGGTTTCGTCTTCCTTATTAAACGCCTTAATAACCAAATGACCCGCAAAAGTTTCTTCCACCTGTCCATTGATATTGCCCAGATACTTCTGCTGGGTGCGGAAGTGTTTCTGTGAATACTTTACTACCACCGACATCAGGATTGCTGAAATCGGCAGAATCACCAGCGCAATCAAAGTCATCAGCGGTGAAATAGATAGCATCATGACCAGTACACCAATCAGCGTTGCAGTCGATGTAATAATTTGGGTAATGCTCTGATTCAACCCCTGTCCTAATGTGTCCACATCATTGGTAATGCGGGACAGCACCTCACCGTAGGTTCTGCTTTCAAAATATTTCATCGGCATGCGGTTAATCTTTTCAGAAATCTCCCTTCTCATGCGGTAACAGATTTTCTGGGTAATGCCGCTCATAATGAAGCCCTGCACAAAGGTAAACACCGAACTTGCGGCATAAAGCCCCAAGGTAATCAAAAGGATCTGCAGGATTTTGTCAAAATCAATACCCCCAGTACCTCCGATTTTCCTCATCAGTCCCTCTGCAAGTTCGGTGGTAGCGCGTCCCATGACCTTTGGTCCCAGCACGTTGAACACCGTTGAAGCCGCAGCAAAGAGCATAACCACCAGCACGGCAAACTTATATCTGCCGATATATGCGAGGAGCTTTTGAAAGGAGCCTTTGAAGTCTTTCGCTTTCTCGCCGCCCATCATAGCACCCATCGGTCCGTGTCCGCCAGGTCCTCTGCGCCTAGGCTTAAACTCCCTTGTATCATTCTTCACTGTCATTCACCTCCCCCTCTGTAGTCTTCGGCAGCTGTGCACTCTGGGATAGACCTCCCAGTTCCTTTTCCGAAAGCTGAGAACTTGCAATCTGCCTGTAAACCTCACAGTTTCTCATCAATTCCTCGTGGGTTCCCTTGCCCACAATTTCTCCATCGTCTAATACCAATATCTGATCTGCATGAAGTATGGTGCTGATACGCTGCGCAACCACAATCTCCGTCGCATTTTTAACTCTGTCAGCCAGCGCTTTGCGAAGCTTTGCATCAGTTTTCATATCCAGAGCAGAAAAGCTGTCGTCAAAGACGAAAACCTTTGGATTCTTTGCAATGGCTCTTGCAATAGCAAGACGCTGCTTCTGTCCACCGGACACGTTGCTGCCGCCCTGGGCGATATAGCTGTCAAATCCCTCTTCTTTCTCTGCGATAAAATCCGCTGCCTGCGCGATTTCTGCTGCCGCTTTGATTTCTTCATCAGTAGCCGAAACCTTGCCAAAGCGAAGGTTAGAAGCAATGGTTCCAGAAAACAGAACCCCCTTCTGCGGTACAAAACCAATTTCCTCACGCAGTTCGTGCAAAGCCAGTTCCCTAATATCTACACCGTCTAAGGTAATTTCTCCTTCCGTCACATCATAAAATCTTGGAATCAGATTTACCAACGTCGATTTTCCAGCGCCGGTACTTCCAATCATAGCTGTCACCTTGCCCGGCTCCGCTTTGAAACTAATATGATGCAGCACGTCTTCCTCTGCGCCCGGATAACGGAAGCTGACATTCTTAAATTCCAGCACGCCTTTGTGCTCTTTCAAAGCCTTCGGTTCTTCCGGCTCCCCAATAGAGGATTTTGTCTGAAGCACTTCATCGATACGTTCTGCAGCAACGCCAGCTCTTGGCAGCATAATGGACATCATAGTCAACATGAGGAAAGACATGACAATCAGCATGGAGTAAGTAATAAATGCTGTCATATTTCCCACCTGCAAATCTCCACTGTCGATTCTCTGTGCGCTGACCCACATAATCAGAATGACCAGACAGTTCATAATTAACATCATGCCCGGCATCATAAAAGTCATCACCCGGTTGGTAAATAGCTGCGTTTTCTTCAGATTCTCATTGGCAACATCAAAACGCTCTTCTTCGGTCTTTTCTCTGCCAAAGGCTCGAATAACTGAAAGACCTGTCAAAATCTCTCTGGAAACCAGATTCAGATTGTCGACCAGTATCTGCATGAGTTTGAACTTCGGCATTGCAATAGAAACAAGCAGAAGCACAAATCCCATAATTACAAGGACAGCCATCGCGATAATCCATCCCATGCCTGCACCGGTTTTTGCCACCTTATAAATGCCGCCTATGCCCAAAATCGGCGCATAAAGCACCATTCGAAGCATCATAGTCGTTACCATCTGAATTTGCTGTACGTCGTTAGTACTTCTGGTAATTAGCGATGCAGTAGAAAATTTATCAATTTCTCCATTGGAAAATCCGACTACATTCTTAAATACCTTGCCACGCAGGTCTCTGCCGACTCCTGCGCCGATTCTTGCAGCCAGATAGGAAGTGCAGACCGCTGCCGCCAGCATAAGCGCTGCCATGAAAAACATGCGAAACCCTGCACGCCAAAGATAGTCAGTCTGTACTTTCTCCATGTCGATACCTGCTGCCTCATTGCAGGAGGCAGCATAAGCAATCCCCATAGACTTTAGAGTATCTTCGCCTACAGAGGTAATCATTTCCTCCATAGAGGTTCTGGCATTTCTGATGGCTGCCTCGTCCATCTGTCCTTCTGCAATCATACGCTCCATCAGAGGACGCATGTCAACATAAGTCGACACATTCCCTTCTTCATCTTCCGCCTGAAAGCTGTCAATATCGGTGCCCATGAGAGTTTCAATCTCTTCGATAGACATATCGTCTATTTTCGATTCCAATTCTGCCATCTGTGGATTCTGAGAAACCGCCTCTTTGATAGTATCTTTAAAGTCGCCTTCGCGCATGTGACCCAACTGATAAGTCAGCGCTACAGCGGTTATCAGCTTCTCGTCGACTTCTTCTAGAACCTTTTCATCCTCTGCATTCAGTCTGTAATCGGCACCGTCCTCTACATAAATCTCATTCCACAGTACCGCTTCCTCTTCTTCCATAAAAACTTGCGCTTCACGAAATTCCTCAGCAGTGATTCTCTCTGGGGCGATATGCTCCACTCCCTTTCCTGTAATACCAGTATCTATAATATCTGCTGTGTACTGCGGCAGCGCCAGATCACAATAGGCCTGCACCGTAAGCAGCAGCACAATCAGAAGCACAGATTTCCAGTACGGAATTATGTTCCTAAAAATTCTCTTCATTCACTTTCCCCCTTCTTTTCATTATACTTTCGTTTTTCTATTTCTATTTTGGAAGTTTCCACAAACTTCTGCAGGTAGTCGTTAAGTTTTTGCATGGTGTCTGCCCCCAAATTGCCAAACACTGCATCAGAGAATTCTTCCATAATGCAGTCTGCTTCTGCAATGCGCGCGATTCCTTTCTCCGTCACCTTAACAAAAGTATTACGCCGGTCTTTCTTATCCACATCACGCAGCACCAGTTCTTTTTCCTCCAGCACACGCAATGCTCTGGAAATAGCCGGCGGCGGCAGATGCATTTCTTTCACAATCAAAGAGACTTTCACCCCCCCTTGGTCGACTCCGCTGCACCTTTGACAGTGCTGTATCATCTTCAGCACACCAAGTTCCCCGTGACTGATGCCCGGCAGCATGCTGGAAAGATTCAATTTCCGAAAAGAATGCATGATATCAAAAAAATTTTTCTGTTCCTCTCTCATGATTGGTCTCCTGTTCTAAACTTACCGCAAGAAATAGTTAACACCGTTAATAATTTTAATACGTCAAATATTTTAGCACGCAACTTTATTTCTGTCAACAGGATTTTTGCACGTGAAATACCCCCTGCAGATACGTTGAAACTACGAAGTTGTGCAAATCCATGCTTTTATTCGCCGAATGCACAACTACGCTACTGCAAAGTTGTGTAAATCCGATAAAGATTAATTTTTTTGCACAACTATCTCGTTAAAATTCTACTTGTCCGCAATTTTCTCTCACCCGAATTGTGCATTCATAATAAAATAGTTTGATTTTACTCAACTTCCTGCCGGAATTATATGATCTAAAAGAATAAGGTTGTGCAAAAACCTGTGTTCAGAAGCAAGATACACAACCCATCATGACAACAGTTGTGCATAAGACAAAAGATAAGCCAGATTTGCACAACCGGGCACAACACGAGGTTTTGACAACAAAAAACAAGGCGCCCCGTCCTTTCAGCTGACGGTTTTGCGCCCTGCAGTTTTCTAAATCGTTATTCGTTATACAAATGCCTGATAGATGGCACGGATTGCCGTATCAAAGTCACGATTCTGTACTCCAACGATAATGTTCATTTCGCTGGAACCCTGATCGATCATTCTAATGTTAACCTCCGCTTCGGCAAGGGCTGTAAACAATGCCGCCGAAACGCCGCTTCTGCTGCTCATGCCGTGGCCCACTGTAGCAATGAGGGCGATATCCTCAAAAGTTTCCATGTGGTCAGGACTCAGCTGTTTTTCAAAAGCTTCCAGAAGTTCATCGAGTCGTCCGTCCAGACTTTTGTTGGAGACTACGACAGAAATAGTATCAATCCCGCTCGGCAAATGCTCAAAGTTGATATCCATATCCTCCAAGATTGCCAGGATTCTTCTGACAAAGCCTCGTTCACTGCTGAGCATATTTTTGTAAATCGCAATAACGGTAAAATCTTTACTGCCCGCAATGCCTGTTACAACATTTGTATTGCTTTCATCGTGCTCTGCCGTAATAATGGTTCCTGGATCCTCCGGCAAATTCGTATTTCTAATGTTAATTGGAATATTTGCGATTCTTGCTGGATAAATCGCGTCTTCATGCAACACCGACGCTCCCATATATGAGAGTTCCCGCAGTTCTTTATAAGAAATCTTATGAATCGGCTTCGGATTTTTTACAATTCTCGGATCCGCCATCAGAAAACCAGATACATCCGTCCAGTTTTCATAAATATCCGCATCCACTGCTCTTGCCACCAGAGAACCTGTAATATCAGAACCTCCTCTGGAGAAAGTCCGCACCTTGCCGTCCTCTGCATTACTGCCATAAAATCCAGGAAGTACAGCCCTCTCATGTTTTGCAAGCTCTTTGCGAAGCGCTTCATCGGTCGCTTCCTGCATCAGTCTACCTTTATTATCAAATAAAATAAGCCCTTCAGCATCAACAAAATCATACCCTAAAAAAGCTGCAATCAGTACAGCATTTAAATACTCACCACGACTTGCAATATAGTCAGAAGAGCAGCCCTTTTTCAGATTCTCTTTAATGATATCAAAGTGCCCCTGCAGGTCAACGTTAACATTCAAATTCAGCTGAACCGCCATAAATCTGTCCGTAATAACCTGAAAAACCTGTTCATAAGGCAGGTTATGTTCCATATGAGTCTTGCACAGATACAAAAGATCTGTAATTTTATTGTCTCCATCAAAACGTTTTCCCGGTGCAGATACAACGATGTAC
Organism: Anaerotruncus sp. 80; assembly: GCF_009936115.1. NCBI lineage: Bacteria > Bacillati > Bacillota > Clostridia > Eubacteriales > Oscillospiraceae > Anaerotruncus > Anaerotruncus sp. 80. The sequence continues at coordinate 39,908 of NZ_QWES01000018.1, read as the reverse complement.
TTGCGGTCAGGGTCTGCTTCGATGATTTGCTTCGTCTTCATCAGCTGGATTCCGTCAGCAACTGAAGAACCGCCAAATTTCGCTACTTTTATTCCCATCTTCTACATTTTCCTCCATAATCAACAATCTTCTCTATTATATTATAACAGGAGATGTCTTGCAACGATTTTTTGTATCTTGTCCACAAAAAATCATTACTTTTGTGTTGCTTTTTCATAACAGTTCTCTGTAAATTTCCTCCGTCCTTGCGTCAAAGCACACCATCAGCACTTCTTCAATTCCGCTGCCCGAATGTGTTTTCAGGTAATTCTGTACCGTTTTCACCGCAATTTCTGCTGCCTCCACCTTTGGATAACCATAAACACCAGTGCTGATTGCAGGAAAGGCGATGGACCTTATCCCCAGTCGCTCCGCTTCCTCAAGACTACGCAAGTAGCAGCTTTCCAGTTTTTCTGCCTCGCCGTGGGCGCCTCCGCGATAAACAGGTCCCACCGTGTGAATTACATACTTTGCCGGCAGATTATATCCCTTCGTCACCTTTGCATCACCCGTTTCACAGCCGTGAAGAGACCGGCACTCTGCAAGAAGCTCAGGTCCTGCCGCTCTATGGATGGCGCCGTCTACTCCTCCGCCGCCAAGAAGGGCATTGTTTGCCGCATTGACAATGGCATCTACAGGTAACGTTGTAATACTGTCCGTGGTAATTCTAATCATAATTCCTCTTCCTTCCTCAGCCAAGCTTTGAGCAGTTTTTCTCCGTCTGCTCTGCTTTCCTTATCTCCATATAGGTACATCTTTTCCGGGTGCCACTGCACGCCCAGTACCTTCCCTCTGTTTTCTTCCATTTCGACAGCCTCCACCACTGTATCTTCTCCATCATTCCAGAAAGAAGCTACCTGTAAACCACTACCTATACGTCCTGCCCCCTGATGATGACGTGTATTGACAAAAGAATTCTCACCAAAGAGTCCATGCATACACGTACCTTGAACATGGATCACGCTGTGATAAAGCTCCGGCTCCCTCCTCTTGTGAGCCTCTGCGCATGGCAAATCCTGTATCAGCGTGCCTCCAAAGTATACGTTTAGAAACTGCATGCCTCTGCAAATCCCCAGCACCGGCATCTCTTTCTCCATAGCAAGATCCATCAGTGTAAGCTGCGCGCTGTCCAGTTCATCGTTGATGTCGTTGGAACCTTGGTCTTCTTCTCCCCAAAGCTTCGGATTCATATCCTGCCTGCTCCCTGGCAGCACCAGAGCGTCTGCTTCTGCCAATTCCTCCTCCGACAGTGATAAAAAAGGTTCTGCACCAAGTCTTTTAAATGCGTCTATATAGTCTTTGTACTCCTCTATAGCCGTCTTTGCGGCTGCAATCATAATCTTTTTCATAGAGTTTATTTTAGCAGAGTCCGCCGTAAAAATCCAGTAGCAACGCTATTAAAAAACGAAGCATGTTCCCATGCTCCGTTTTCTCTAAAGTCCATTTATTTACTCAAATACGCATCAATCCCTGCCGCTGCAGTTTTTCCTGCGCCCATAGCTTTGATTACCGTAGCTGCGCCGGTTACTGCGTCGCCGCCTGCGAAAATGCCGGGACGATTTGTTGCAGCAGCGCTGTCAGCGCCAATACCTCCACGGTCGTTTGCCGCCAGCTCCTCCGTGGTATCCAAAATCAGCGTGTTCAGCTTTGTGCCGATGGACATGATAACCATATCTACCGGAATCACATGATTTGAACCTTCCACTGTAACCGGTCTGCGTCGTCCGGAAGCATCCGGCTCGCCTAGTTCCATGGTGACGCATTCAATGCCTGTTACATGACCTTTTTCATCGCCTTTGATAGCAACCGGATTGGTCAGCAGCTTAAATACAATCCCCTCTTCCATAGCGTGATGTACTTCTTCCGCTCTTGCCGGAAGCTCATCCATGCTGCGGCGATAAATAATATAGACCTCGCTTGCACCCATGCGCTTTGCACATCTTGCGGCATCCATAGCCACGTTACCGCCGCCGACTACGGCAATCTTATCAACCTTCTGAATCGGTGTATCATATTCAGGCAGGTATGCCTTCATCAGATTGATACGGGTCAGATACTCGTTGGCAGAGCATACACCCAGCAGGTTTTCACCAGGAATCTTCATAAAGGATGGAAGACCTGCGCCAGTTCCGATAAACACAGATTCAAAGCCTTCTTCCTTCATCAACTCGTCGACAGTGATAGCGCGGCCAACGATAGCATTGGTAACAAACTTCACACCTTTTGCGGAAAGCTTTGCAACCTCAGCCGCTACAATCTCCTTCGGCAGACGGAACTGCGGAATGCCGTAAACCAGCACGCCGCCGGTCTTGTGCAAACTCTCGTAAACAGTTACTTCATAGCCTTTGTTGATCAAATCTCCCGCACATGCAAGTCCTGCAGGCCCCGCACCGATGACAGCCACCTTGTGGCCATTGCTTTCAGCAGGTTTGATTTCTTCATCGCCGTAGTTTGCAGCATGCCAGTCGGCTGCAAAGCGCTCCAAACGACCGATGGCAACCGGCTCGCCCTTGGTACCGTGAACGCACTTACCCTCGCACTGATTTTCCTGCGGACATACCCGGCCGCAAATTGCAGGCAGTGAACTGGTTTCACTGATAATCTGATAAGCTTCCTCAAATTCGCCTTCGGCGATTTTGGCAATAAAGTCAGGAATTTTAACCATGACCGGACAGCCGCTCATGCAAGGTTTTTTACGGCACTTGAGGCAGCGCATAGCCTCGCTTATAGCCATCTCCTCCGTATAGCCGCTGGACACCTCTAGAAAGTTCTTGTTGCGAACATCAGGCGCCTGTTCCGGCATTGGACATTTTTCTCTTGTTAAATTAATCATGGTAACGAACACCTCCTGTCAAGCGACAAACGTGAGCACGGTCAGTTGCTTCCTGCTCCGCATAGTATGCGTTTCTCTGAATCAATTCGTCCCAGTCAACAAGACTTCCGTCAAATTCCGGTCCGTCTACGCAGACAAACTTATCCTCGCCGCCGATGTTAGCGCGGCAGCCTCCGCACATGCCGGTTCCATCAATCATATATGCAGTCAAAGACGCTACAGACGGAATGTTGTGTTCTTCCGCCAGCTTGCAAACTAACTTCATCATAATCGGCGGCCCCACTGCAACGATTTCGTCGTACTGGTTTCCCTCTTCAATGAGGGCTTTCAGCTTGTCGGTGGTAAAAGCCTTTTCGCCGTAAGAACCGTCATCTGTCACCATGAACAGGCGGTCCGTCCCTGCGCGAAATTCCTCCTCTAAAATTACCAAATCTTTATTTTTAAATCCGGCAATCATATCGACTTCAATGCCGTGGTCATGCATACCCGTTGCCAACGGATATGCCAAAGCGTTTCCTGTGCCGCCGCCAACCACGCAGACCTTTTTCAATCCATCCATATGGGTCGGTTTTCCAAGAGGTCCTACAATATCTGCAAAACAGTCGCCCACTTCCAGCTGATCCATCAGCATAGTGGTTCTGCCCACTGCCGCATAAATGAGGTCGATAGTGCCATCCTTTTCGTTATGTCCTGCCATGGTGAGAGGAATTCTCTCACCATATTCATCAGTTCTCAAAATGATAAACTGTCCCGGTCTTGCCTTTCTTGCCACCAGCGGAGCATAGATGACCAGCCAGGTAATATTGTCATTGAGCTTTCTCTTGCTCACTACTTCAAACATTTTCATCGGGTGATCCTCCTCTCCTAATTATCAAAGCTCTTTTTCTGGTTCTGCAGGTGTGCATATCTATCCATCGCCATTTCCTCTGCTTTAGCAAAGAGCTGCTCTGCTCTTTCCGGGAACTTTAGCTGCAGGGAGTTGTAACGAACTTCTCCCATGATAAAGTCTCTGTAGCTTTCGCTAGGTGCCGGACTGTCGATGGACAGCGGGTTCTTTCCTTCTGCTGCTAGGTCCGGATTGAATCTGAGCAGATTCCAGTAGCCTGCGCGAACCGCGTTTTTCATTTCCAGCATTGCCTTGTTCATGCCGGCTTTCAGCCCCTGGTTGATACAAGGTGCGTAAGCGATAATCAGGGAAGGCCCGTCATAGCTTTCGGCTTCTCTGATTGCACGCAGGGTTTGCTCCGGATTTGCACCCATTGCAACCTGTGCTACATATACATAGCCGTAAGCCATAGCAATCTGGGCTAAATCCTTTTTCTTTACCGCTTTACCAGAGGCTGCAAATTTTGCAACAGCGCCGATTGGCGTAGCCTTGGAGGACTGTCCGCCGGTGTTGGAGTAAACTTCTGTGTCAAAGACCATAACGTTTACATTTTCACCGGAGGCCAATACGTGGTCAAGACCGCCATAGCCGATATCGTACGCCCAGCCATCACCGCCGAAAATCCACATGGACGGTTTGATGAGCATATCTTTATTTTCTAATACGTATTTTGCGTCAACGTTTTCATCTGCAACTTTCGTACAGGCCTCTTCCAGAATTTTTCCAGTTTCTTCCGCTGCCTTAGCATCGTCCATAGAAGCAAGCCATGCCTTTGCAGGAATACCTACTGTATCCACAAGCCGCTCTACTGCTGACTTCATTTCACCGCGGCGCGCCTGCATAGACATTGCCATACCCAGACCGAACTCCGCATTATCTTCAAAGAGCGAATTTGCCCACGCAGGTCCTCTGCCCTCTTTGTTTACAGTGTACGGTGTGCTCGGTGCGCTGCAGCCCCAAATAGAGGAACAACCCGTCGCATTGGCGATATACATTCTGTCACCAAAGAGCTGCGTTACCAGCTTTGCATAAGGAGACTCGCCGCAGCCCGGACATGCGCCGGAGAACTCAAGAAGCGGCTGTTTGAACTGGGAACCCTTTACGGTATTAACGCCAAACGGTACTTCCTTTTCAGTCACCTCACTGAACAAATAATTGTATTTTTCCTGCGCTGCAGAAACCACTTCGTCCTCTGCCGGTACGATTTCCAGCGCCTTCTTTCTGGCAGGGCAAACCTGAGCACAGGATCCGCAGCCGGTGCAGTCCAGTGCGGAAATACCCAGGGTAAAGAACTTACCGGAAACGCCTTTCATAGCAAGATAATCGCCGTTTACCGGATCGATTTCTGTTTCGTCCAGTACAAACGGTCTGATGACGCCATGCGGGCATACGTAGGAGCACCAGTTGCACTGCATGCAGTTTGCCTTGTTCCATACAGGAACATCCGTGGCAATGCCTCTCTTCTCAAAGGCTGCCGTTCCTGCCGGAATACAGCCGCTAGCTGTCGTCAGGAAAGTTGATACCGGAACATTGTCGCCGGTCAAAGTGTTGGTCGGTACCAGAATATCGTTGAGGTAATCGGTGTGCGCCTGATCGCGGCCGCAAAGCTTTGGAGCCGGTGCATCATCAGGAGCGTCAACCCAGCTTTCTGGGACTTCTACTTTATGGACATTGGCAACACCGGCATCAACTGCCGCCATGTTCATCGCAACAATTTTTTCGCCTTTTTTGCCGTAGGTATTTTTGATTGCAGCTTTCATATAGCCTACTGCTTCCTCAATTGGAATAATATCAGCCAACTTAAAGAATGCAGCCTGCAGTACCGTATTGGTTCTTCTTGCGCCGAGACCGATTTCCTTTGCGATAGAAACAGCGTCGCAGGTATAGAATTTGATGTTGTTACGGGCGATATATCTCTTTACTGTCGCAGGCAAGTGGGTATCCAATTCCTCATCGCTCCATACGCAGTTGAGAAGGAAGTAACCGCCCGGCTTTACGTCCTGCACCATCTCATAGCGGTTCAGATATGCCGCATTATGGCAGGCAACAAAGTCAGCCTGTTTTACATAATAAGAAGATTTAATCGGTTCATCGCCAAAACGCAGGTGAGAAATGGTCACACCGCCAGACTTCTTGGAGTCATACTGGAAGTATGCCTGTACCTTCTTATCCGTGTGGTCGCCGATGATTTTTACGGAGTTCTTATTCGCGCCAACTGTTCCGTCTGCACCCAGACCCCAGAATTTGCAAGCCTTTGTTCCCTTTGGCGCAACGTCAGGATTTTCACTGACAGCAAGAGATAATCCGGTCACATCATCAGTGATGGAAATGGTGAATTCCTTCTTCGGCTCATCTGCCCAAAGATTTTCGTAAACCGCCAGAATATCACCCGGTTGCGTGTCCTTCGAGCCAAGACCGTAACGCCCGCCTGTTACCAGACATTCCTCAAAGCGACTGCCCCGCAGTGCGGAAATTATATCAAGATATAAAGGCTCGCCTACGCCGCCCGGCTCTTTGGTTCTATCCAGTACAGCAATTTTCTTCACCGTTTCAGGCATCACGTTTAACAGATATTTGGTAGAAAACGGTCTGTAAAGATGAACTTCTATAATACCGACCTTCTTACCCTTTGCAAGGAGATAGTCCACAACTTCTTCCGCAGCGTCGCATACAGAGCCCATAGCTACGATGATTTCTTCTGCATCAGGCGCACCGTAATAGTTAAACGGTTTATAGTTTGTGCCGATTTTAGCATTGACTTTTTCCATATAGGTATTGACAATATCCGCAGTTTCCAGATATGCCGTGTTGCACGCTTCTCTGTGCTGGAAAAAAGTTTCCGGCTGCTCCGCTGAACCCATGCTGTGTGGGTGCGCAGGGTGAATAGAACGTGCCTTGAAAGCCTTTACTGCGTCCCAGTCCACCATTTCTTTTAAATCCTCATAGTCCCAGATTTCAATTTTCTGGTTTTCGTGAGAGGTTCTGAAACCATCAAAGAAGTGGAGCATTGGCAGCTTTCCTGCTATGGTTGAAAGATGCGCTACTGCAGCAAGATCCATAGCCTGCTGCACGGAATTTGACGCCAGCATAGCAAAACCAGTCTGGCGACAGCCCATCACGTCGGAATGGTCCCCGAAGATGGAAAGGGCGTGAGTTGCCAGTGCTCTTGCAGCCACATGAAATACCGTCGGCGTCTGCTCTCCAGCTAATTTATACATATTTGGAATCATCAGAAGCAATCCCTGAGAGGCTGTAAAGGTGGATGTGTAAGCACCGGCTGTAATAGAGCCGTGCACCGCCCCGGCCGCACCGCCTTCTGATTCCATTTCAATGATTTTTACTTTTTCTCCAAAGATATTGGTTCTATCCTGAGAAACCCATTCGTCCATACTCTCTGCCATCGGAGATGATGGTGTGATTGGATAAATGGCTGCTACCTCAGAAAAAGCATATGCCACGTGTGCTGCAGCAGTGTTTCCGTCCATGGTCTTTAATTTTCTCACCGTAATCACTCTCCTTTCCTCATAGCAAGAGCTGCTTCCTGTAAATAGCTGTACTCTGGCACTTCCCGCTCCTTAATAATACCTCTGGCGCAGATATACTGACAGACCTGACAGTTTTCGCAGATTTCTGAATCGACCACTGCATGCGCTTCTTCCATATAAATCGCACCGTTTGGACAATTTGCCGCACAGTCGCTGCAGCCAATACATGCGCTGTTGCAGACAGAAGCTTTGTCCTCGTAATCTGCGGTGGATACACACGGTACCATCTTTGCGCCTTTGTACGGCACCATGACAATCAACTTCATCGGACATGCGTAAGTACAATCTTTACATCCCACACATTTGTCAGGATCTACCTGCGCACTTCCGTCTACGACTTTGATTGCGCCATAGCGACAGACTTTCGTGCAGTCCCCCTGTCCTGTGCAGCCGGTAGTGCAAATACCGAGGTCTTTCGCGTCCAGTTTAGCCGCTTCAGCGCAGGTTGCTGCTCCCGCTGCCTGGTATGCCTTCTCGTTCCTACTGCCGTTACATCTGACAAAAGCAACCTTTTCCTTTAATTTTGTTAAATCATGCAGGGTATCCACGATGATTTTTTTCTTGCACTTCACTGTACATGCCACACAGCCGACACACTTGTCATAGTCAATGACTGCATGGTTATCGACAATTTCCACTGCGCCCTCCGGACAAGCACGAACACAGTCCCCACAGCCGATGCAGCCATATCCACAGATTTCCCTGACTCTGTCATCATCCTCATCCCGATTGGAACACGGAATAAAGTTGGTCGCCTCTCTTGGAATCATGCGGATAAGCCCCTGTACACAAGCGCCTTCAGCCGCACATGCACCGCAACCGTTACACTTTTCAGGGTCGATGATAACATCTCCGTCAACCAGCTTCATAGCGCCGAATCTACAAGTCTTTGTACAGTCTCCGCAGCCGATGCAGCCATATCGGCATTCGCCCCGCAAAAATCCTTCGGCAACCGCCTCGCGGCAGGTTTTTCCTGAAAAGCGCTTTTTCCCTGCGGAATCACCACTGCAGGCAACGAAAGCAATTTCATCCTTTGCCGCTTTACGTTCTCTTCCCGTCACTTCTGCAATGGCATTCACAGCTTCCTGCGTGCAGGCAGGACAAAGAGCTACGCTCGATCCGTCTGCAATGCTTTCTGCACAAGCCCTGCAGGTTTCCTTGCCGCAACCGCCACAGCAGTCAGCACCTGGCAGAAGTGCTAAGATTTTAGCAATCATAATAGAATCCTCCTTTTACACAAAATCGTTATTTTACACGAAATATTCTGTATACAACTTTTTTTCATATTACATTTATCATATTTTCAAGTCAATACAAAATGCCTGTTGCTATTGAAAATCCAATGTTCTTTTTGAAGTACATGCATCACAAAAAAACAAAAAACGCCAATTTTCAACGCTTTCGTACTGTTAGGTGCTAAAGTGCTTTAATTGGTTAAACTGTGTGATTTTAGGACGATTTTTGGATGATTTTCCAAATTTAACGCCGTAAGGCGCAATACAGTTTTCCCATCCATTTTGCGCGCAACCCTATGAAATTTTTATATCTAGTCACCTTCATTACCGCGCCATATTTAAGTTCGTTTTTCCTTCTTATGGCGTCGAAGGGTTGAAATACGCCATGTTCTATAGACTTTTAACAAAGAATGGCGGCGGCACGCCATAAACGGATAAAATCTACTAAATAGCGGCGCTGTGCCGCCAGGTTCATTTTGAATTAATGGAAACATGGCGCAATCTCCAAAGCAGATAATCATATGCACCTGTCATTTTTCTGCAATGCTTTATAAGTTCTGGATTTGCCCGCCATTAGTCTGTAAAAACACGATAAATATGGCACTTTTTATCACCTTAACGCCAGACTTTCAACAAACAAGACAAAATGTGGCGCCCATTTCCCTTCCATGTATAACACGCTTCGGATAGCCCATTGAACTGAGACACCAATTCCTGTATAATATCTATTATATTGAAACAAGGAGGCTCCTATGAACTACACAGATTTTCACGGGAAACAGATTTCCCGTCTGGGCTTTGGCATGATGCGTCTGCCAATGGATGAGAACGGTATCATTGATTACGAAAAAGGGCAGAAAATGATTGATACAGCGTTGGCAAAAGGTATCACCTATATCGATACCGCTTATAAATATCACGACGGCGAGTCGGAGAACTTTGTCGGCGAAGCCCTGTCCAGACACCCTAGGGACAGCTACTGCCTGGCGGACAAAATGCCTTGCTGGCTTTGCGAAACCGCAGATGATCTGCGCAAAATCTTTGAGGATCAGCTGCGCAAATGCAAGACTGACTACTTTGATTTTTATCTGATTCACAGCCTCGGTGAAGGCGACCTTGAAGCTGTAGAAAAACTGCAGGTCGTTGACTACTTATCAAAGGAAAAGGCTGCAGGCCGCATTCATCATCTGGGAGCGTCCTTTCACTGTGGGCCTGATTTTCTCCGTGAAACTCTGACAAAATATGGAGACTGCCTGGAATTTATTCAGCTGCAGCTCAATTATTTTGACTGGGAAAACGGAAACGCAAAAGATGTCTATAAGGTTGCCCGGGAGTTTGATAAACCAATTGTAGTTATGGAGCCGATTCGCGGCGGCATGTTGGCAAATCCGCTCAGCGAAAAAGCCTGTCAGATTTTAAACAGCACAGGCACTGGCGCAAGCTATGCGTCTTACGCCCTGCGCTTTGCCAATGAGCTGCCAGGCGTTCTTTGCACCCTGTCCGGTATGTCCGAACTTTCTCAGCTTGAGGAAAACATCGAAATCTTCCAAGGACCTACTTTGAGTGAAGCTGAAAAGCAGGCAGTCGACGATGCAGTAAAAGTCCTTCAGGCAGACATCCTGGTTCCTTGTACTGGCTGCAACTACTGCTATGAATGTCCGCAGGAAATCAAGATTCCGGATATTTTCAAACTGTACAATGAAGCAGCAAGCAAGGGTTTTCACTATATTTGGGGTTCCTTATCAGGTCAATACAATGCGATCACGCCAAACGGAAAAGACTGCATCGGCTGTGGAAACTGCGAGTCCCACTGTCCGCAGAAAATCAAGATTATCGAGAAATTAAAAGAAATCGATAACAAATATAAGGAGCTAGCTGAAATCGGCGAGTAATTAAAAGACACTGCATTTCCCTTTTGGGAATACAGTGTCTTTTGGTTTGATGTGATTTAATACAGCTCCGTGTCATAGCTGATGTCCTGATTAATCTGCTGACAGGTATCTGACAGCTGGTAATCCTCCTGTCCAAAAGCTCGTTTGTGCAGCCACTTTACGTTAGACTCCAAGGTCATCGGCACCACATAGGAAATGCCTCTAAGCAGGTCAGCCCAGTATTCATTCGGCCAGCTGACGCTCTTGCCAAAATGATATCTCGGCGCCTGAATTACCGCTGTATACATCTGCGTCTGACTCATATTGGTTCTGATATTTGGAAATACCGTGTCAGACAGTTCTTTTAACTTCCATGGGTGGGTCAAAGCCTTTTTCATAACTCCTGCAACCACAGCTTTGTAGCGTCTGCTTCTGCCTGCATCACCCCCGCTGGTCTTTCTGATTCTGCAGTAGGTCGTTGCCTGTACACCATCTAGCGTCTGTTTGCCTGTTTCCGTTATTTCGTGATAATCTCGTCCGACATTTTCTGCCGTATCCGGTCCCCAATGGTTCATATCGTTGATTTCGTTTTCCTTGACGTTGACGGTAATACCACCCAGACAATCCACTGCGTCTGCCACAGCTTTCCAGTTAAAGATGACAAACTCGTCAATATTCAAATCCAAACTCTGATTCAATGAGGCGCAAGTATTTACACCACCCGCATAGTGATGAGCATGGGTAATCTTGTCCAAAATAGATGTGCCATCCATATATTCCATTCTCAGGTAAGAATCACGCATGACAGAAATCAGTTTTATCTCTCCAGTAGACTTTTTAATACTCATGATGATGATAGCATCAGTTCTGCTGCCGTCATAACCCTCATCAGCTCTGGAATCTACGCCCAGAATTGCAATATTCCTATATCCGCTCAAATCGTCTTCTACCTGCGGATCAATAGCAAAAGCACTTTTCTCCGTTTCCACCTTATCAAAATTTCCCGTCAAAGCGTAGAATAGCCCGGTAAAAGCCAACAAAAATACCATGAACAGCATGATAAGATTTCGGATAAGCTTCCCCGGTCTAAATCTATATTTTTTCTTTTTCTTCTGTTTTTGTTTGCCTTTCGTTGATGCGCAGGCACCAGTACCAGCAGATTTGGCAGTGCTGCCTGCCCTGCTTTTAGTCTGGGACTTTCCGCTTTTACGCCTTTGCGCTTCCCGGGCATAACGTTCTTCTTCCTTAGCATATTCCGGGTCTGATAACTGCCGTATCAGTTCCTTGCTGTATTTCATGCCCTCATAATTTTCGGTTTTCTTATTTCGATCGTTTCTCAAAATTCTATTTCCCCTCTTAGTTTGATTAACATCATACTTTCGATTATACAAGGTTTTTAGTAAAATTTCAACAAAATAGTCCATGATGAAAGTCTAACGATTTTCCTACAAAAAAGTTCTAATTATCTGCCCCTTTCAATTCCCATCATTACGTTTGCTTATGTGCTTACTAAAATTTTTTTGTTAGTTATTTGTGTATTTTTATAAACGGACACTGGTACTGCGTTCTGTAGATGATTTTCGAATCACAAGACATCGCAAGTGTCTTGAGCGTTGGCAGAGATTGAGATGATTTCTGAGGTGCTACCGCTAGTATGCGATCCTGTTATGACAAACGAGATAGTAGGCTATATGAAAGAACTTTCAATTCCAGAGCTGACTCCTGTTCCCGACACATCAGCCATTGCTTCTGAAGATTTTGCGACCATCGCTGAGAAAATTCCCAACGTATTCATGTATCTTTTGGCTGGATATATGGACGAGCGAGGAGATGTCCCTGCACATAATCCCAGGCTTCAGTTCAATGAAAACGTCTGCCCAATCGGCTCTGCATATTTAACGCAATGCACAGTCCGGTGGCTAAAAGAACATCAATAAATCAAACGAAGACGACCTTGCTTTCCTTTTCGGTCTTGATCCCCTTCCATAACATCTGTTACCAAAAAACAAAAATACCCATCCGATGATGGGTATTTCCGTTTTGGTGCGCCATAAGGGACTCGAACCCCTAACCTTCGCATTCGTAGTGCGTAATATAACGTGTATTTTTCAACGTTTTTATAAATAGTTGCACAAAAGGTGCAACATTTCATCTTATTTATACTTCTCCCAGTACTTAATCAGCGCCCTTGCTGTCGCCTTGCCGTAGTTTCGCAGTTCCTTCTGCGTGTCAAAGCCTTTCCGGTCAGTTTTATTATCCACAAAGCCGTATTCCACCAGCACCGGCACGCCGACACCTTTCAGGAAATATAGGTCTTTGGTATATTTGATGCCTCTGGTATTCTGACCTTCCTTTTTCAGTTCGCCGATGATAAGATTTGCAAGCACCTTGCCGAGGCGGCTCTTTGTCACTGTGCCTTTCCAAACCCAGATTTCATCACCATCACCGCCGCCTGCATTAAAATGTGCGTCAATGGATACCACTCTGTAACCTTTCGCCTTGTAACGTGCCATATCCGCAACATGAGCCGCAAGGGACATGCCGCTGCCGTCCTTTTCCGGATATGCTACTTTGTATGTACGACCTTTGTGTGCCAGCAGCTCTTTTCGGCAAGCCTCCATTACAGTTCTCGCCATGTCTGCTTCTACAAACTTTCCGCTGACAGCGCCGGGATCTGTGCCGCCGTGCCCTGCTGACAAATAAAATAAAATTGGTTTCTTTGCCATTTCTATGCCTCCTCATCAACTTCCGGCAATCCTGCCACGCTGGTAAGCATAGATAATACCCCCGCCAGAACAGCAGCTGACGCCGTTACCTGCCAGCTGACATCTTCCAGTACTACGCTTGTCCCAATCATGGCAATAGCTGCCTGTGCCATCGTCTTAATTGCTCTAATTCCTGCTGCCTTAAACCATTTCTTACTCATTTTCTTCTACCTCCTTAAGCTCCGCTCTAATTTCGTCAATTCGTTTCCATGCAGTTCCTAAACTTCCTTCTACTTTTGTCATTCGTTCCACTAAATGATTGTGCTTGTCTACCTTTTCTTCGAGTTGTGACAGACGGTATGTAACCAATGCGGTTGTCTTGTTGTTGGCAAAATAGCTGCCAAAGACAGTACCCAGAAAGGCAATTCCTGCCACGATAATTGATGATAAATCCATGTCTACCTCCTTTATGCGTATGGGTTATGCGCATTCCAATTTGCTAAGGCTTGGAATATGTATGCCTTCTCATATCTTGAATAAGTTGTCCTATCCAGATATGCCACTAATTCAGCTGTAGAATAATGATTGTTTCCATTCGTGTCAGCACCTTTTGCAATCTTTCTGACCTCTTTCGGCTTTATGCCAAGGGTATACAAGTTCTTTGCGTTCCGATATGCATGTTCTGACAGTTCACCGCCAAACACAGCATTTGCTTCCTTATAGGTTTCTGCTCCACCAGCTAATAATTTCATAGTCTTTGTCACAGAACCATCTGAATCAACATAATTATCCCTTGCCTTGTAAAGCGTCTCGAACCGGTCAATATCCATGCCGCTCTTTTCATAAGCCTTTTTCTGATTTTTGCCCATCTGCGCAACTTTATATTTTTCCTTAGAGATTCCCTTATCCATGAGAAATTCCATTGTGGCTTTATCCTTTGCTGCATCATAGACCTTTTTAATTGCCTGCTTCTTCTCAACGTCACTCATATTCTGATACTTTTCCGTTGAAAAAAGTTCTTGCAACCCTTGCTGCGAATACCTGCCCTTTGCCTTTTTATACAAAGTCAAATCATGTTCACTCATGTGATAATTAACGCCATCAAACTTTTTGTCATACTCTTCCGGCTTTGTACTCTTAGGCACAATGTCACTGAATTCACCAAGTCTGTCACCAAGACTGTAAATTTCTTTATCAACAGAGGAATCTCTTGTTTTTTTCAAACTCCCTGGATTCAGGAAATTATCAAAAATTGCTTTTCCATAATCACCAAGCGACTTTTTCTCTTCTGTCTCACCCCAGTTATTTACATAAGCAGGATTTGTAAGATTGAGTCCTGGAACTTTATTCTTCATACTGTTAAAGAATGTCTCATATCCTCGAACTTCTTTAAGACTAGTCGTGGAAGTCGTGTTCTTCTTCTCAGGGGTAATGGTTTTTGCAATATTGCTAAACAGACTAGGTATCATTTGTGACGCTCCTGCTTCTGCCATGTTTTGCAGGACGCTCAGTGTAGAGTTACCACCACCAAATGCTACATCAAGCACATTATTCAAACTTGACAGCATGGACAAATTGAATACCGGGTCTGTTATCTTCGACATGAACGGTAGAATCTGTTCAGGTGACATGCCGTTTTTCTGTGCATGTGAACCTGCCTCTACACCAACGAAAAATGGCATTGACATGGGCGCCGCCCAGTCCATCGTATAAGTATAATCTCCGATTTTGATGGAATAGGACTGTTCCCCATTCATCTCTCTGAATTTTCCTTCATTCGTTGTCGTATCAAGTTCGCCCTGTGCAAGTCCTTTCGCTCCCATATAGCCGCCTACCAGCATAATTCCTGAACCGGTAAGTCCAGATGCAATATCGTCAATTGCTTTCGCCAGCTTAATCACATCGCCTTTTGCAGACACAATTTTCCCCATGCCTCGAATAAGCCCAACGGGGGAATAGTCAAAACCTCTACGAATAATATTGATGGGGGTTTTGGTGAACGGAACAGTTACGTCGAGCGCCATGCTTCCCGCCTTTTTCAACACCTTCTCACTTGTTTTTTCACCAGGTATCCTGTTGAGTGGAGTATTTGCATACTTCTTAAATTTTGCAAGCTGATCTGATAAAACATTTGCGTCTCTGTACGTACTCTTTAACGCATCTTCAGACGCATATTCTCTTGCCATTCTTAAGATATCTTCGCTGGCGTCATCAATATTCCTTATTCCCTGTGCCTTTAAATACTTTGCATATGCGTTTCTGTAGGAAAGTTCAATGAAAAATTCATCTTCCTTTTCCAGTGAGTCACCGCTTAACCTCCGGAAAAATTCAAGCACCTTATTATCAAATACTTTTGATTCCAT
The DNA here is from genome assembly GCF_009936115.1 of Anaerotruncus sp. 80. Classification (NCBI taxonomy): domain Bacteria; kingdom Bacillati; phylum Bacillota; class Clostridia; order Eubacteriales; family Oscillospiraceae; genus Anaerotruncus; species Anaerotruncus sp. 80. Next base: position 24,431 of record NZ_QWES01000018.1, on the reverse strand, counting down.
CGGTCTTGAATTATCAAGAAACTTTGACGTTCCATTCATCAAAGTTTCTTTCACAGCTTTAAAATCCTCTTTGCCTGCATTTACGAGGCTTCGGTCTGCTCCGCTAAACGGGTTTAAGATTGAAGTAGTCCTACCCCCGTTTCTCAGCACTGCCTTCTCCATGCCTGTAGCAATAACATTCTTTACGTTTTTAACAGGAACAAAAAGAGCATTGCCCAGTATATTTTTGATATGTGTCTTCGGATTTAACAACATGGCCATATACCGCCATGAATTAACCTTGTTCGACCAGCCGGGCGGGATTTGGTTGTGCGCTTCAATCGCAATTTGCCTTGCGGCTTTATACGCATCTGCTTCTGTCTTTGCATTTAAAAGTTCATCATAGAGTTCTTTTGGGATTTCAATCGTTTGTCCCGTTGCTTTTTCAAGCTTCGTAACCTGTCTTGCCGCGCTTGTTACTTTGCCTTCTGGAGTAAGATTCTTAAATATTTTGCTTGCCTGTAATGTTCTCCCTGCCTCTGACTCCATCGCTGACACATCAGCCAACACCTTGCTCAAACTGTCATAGTCACCACACTTGATGTATTCATCTGCAAGAACATAGCCTTTAGCAATATCCCCACTGGTAGCTTGCTTACCTTCTTCCATAATGCTGTCAAAGGAATTTCTTACTTTCGTGATATCTTCTTTGACAAGGCTTTTCGCATCATCAATTACCGTTTTATTGGTAACGGTATATTTTGCGTGAAGTCCCTCATTGATGTCTTTCTGCAATCTTGACTTCGCCGCACTATCCATGATATCACTGTTGTATAAAGTTTTTGCTGCTTGTGATGTCTCACCATATGGCGTAGCGTTTGGCACGCCGTTATCCATGCCATACCGTTTAGCATTTAAATCCTTTGTGGAGTGTTTATATGTATCTGCGCCAAGGTCTTTATGCAGTGAATCAACGAATTCATCGTTGCTTTTTGCTGCTGAGTCGGGTATACTATTATTAAATCCAGCCATATCAATGGGCGTTTCGGGCGTAGGGTTAAGGGCGTTTGCCACAGAACCACTTGATGCGTTGGTGCCGACACCTTTGGGGTCGGCTTTTTTTATGTACGCAGATACAATATTCAACGTCTTTGAGTTGCTATCTGGTACAGCTACCGCCACATAGTAATGCCCATCAATTCTCTTTGAGAACCTGACCATTGAGGCCTGAGTCTGGTCACTATTGGAAAACTCTCTGCTTTTCAATGGAGTCCCGTCTTGATTACGCAAAAGTTCTATCGTATCATAGTCGTCAAGTACATAGCCCATTCTTGCGATATCGTTTGAATCTGCCATACTCATATCCGCTTTACCATTCGCACCATGTCTTGTGTCAATATGTTCTTGAATCGTTGATGTTTTTAATCTGTGCTTATACCCCGACACATCTACTCCGGTAACAGCCTTTACATCTGCTGCTTCTCTCTGTCCTACAGCGGAAAAATCCTTAAAATCTTTCTTTTTTCTGACTCCATTACGACTGTTTTCAACAAATTGTTTCAGTTCTCTGTCTGTTGCGTTCACATATTGATTAAACGTCGCTTTATGTTCTGGTGCAACATGTTCAGCCTTCACATGGGAGGTCTTTTCAGTTGGCAATAACGCCTTCTTTTGTAGTGCCGCCTTTGCTTCGTTAAAAGACCTCGGCGCAGGTGCCTTGACCTTCTGGTTTGCTTTTTGCTCTGGAAGAGTTGCCTTCATGGCATTATCATATGTATGCTGCGTCTTTTCCAGCTTAAGTTCCGCCTGCTTGAATTTCTTTTCCGCTGCTGATAACTTCTTCTGTCTCATCTCATTTAGCTTCGCAACATTTTCAGTTTTCTTAGCCGCTTTAGACTGTAAAGAATTCTCAACCTTGGACAGCTTATTTTGCGCAGAGATATATTCATTTTGCGCCGTTTCTACAGCCTTTTTAGACTTACTGAGCGCATTTTTCTGTGACTCCTGCGCAAAGTCCATGTAGCTTTTATCGACTTTTACATTCTTAACTTTGCCGTCCACAACTCGCTGCACAGTTTTCTTGCCGGAACCCTTTTTTAGAGCTTTTAAAGCAGTAGGCGCAATTTCCACTGCGCCCCCTGTAACAAAATCTAATGCAGCACTTTCAGCCATATGTTTTTTCCACTCTTTAGAACCAACTTTCATACCCTCAGCGCGGGCAGATTGGCTGTTCATGAAAGTACCTACTGTAGCATCAGCTACCGCTCCTTTAACCAATCCTTTCGCAACATTTGCCGCTTGTTTCTTTGCTGCATGTTCAACGGCTTTTGTAGTCGCATTCTGTCCGGCTTTTGTCAGAGTTTTGCGGGCGGCAGACTTCATTAATCCTGCCTTTGCCGCCTTTGACACCAGCCTCTTCCCTGTCTGCGATGTAACAACCTTTGTTGCTGCTTTCCCCGCAACTTTGCCTACACCACCATAACCAAGACCATAGCCAGCCATATTGCCGCCTATATTACCAACCTTATAAGAACCAGATTGATACAGCTTTTTCGTATCAATATTCTTGTTACCTGCAGACATTTTTGTGCCAAGAGTTGCAGAAGTAATACCATCCCAGAACCCCAGTATTGCCCTAGGTGTTTTATAATCCGTCCACGCTTTATAGAATACCTTCTTTGTCTTGTCGTTCATCTTGTGGGGATTCTTACTCTGCGTGCCCTGCCCTGACTTTGCCTTCGTGTTCTTCGGCTTTGGCAAGGTTGCTTTCTGAGACTTCTTGGAAGTCTTTGACCTCGTTATCTTTTTCAATTGTTCACTGGCTTTTTTGGACTTTCCAGTTTTTAAATCTAAATCTATGAAGTTCATACATACTCCTTATTTTTTCAAACTTGGCATTTTAGCATATATTGCATTCGCTTCTGCTTCGGTAAAATATCCTGACTTTATTTTTTTCTTTAAATCTGTCACCACCGAATACGGATCACTAATCATTTTTGACGCATTTGAATTTGTGTACATTAAAACTTTTCCATAGTTAAGGTCTCCCGCTTTTTTTGATGGACTTTTCTTGGAAGTGTTCTTTTTCTCCTTTGCAGGTGCAACACTGTTTGAACCGCCAGAACTAGACCCCGACCCAGAACCGCCGCCGGAGGAATTGCCGCTAGTTAGTTTTTTTTTACCGCTAACGTATGGAACACCGTTCTTGTATGTAACGTTATATCCCGCATCTGCAAGCATCAAGCCCGTTGTATATGCCTCCTTATATGCCTTTGCGGCCGCTTCGTTCGCTGCCTTTTCCGCTGCTTCAGCAGCTTTTTTATCGGCTTTGTTCTGCTGTGCAGTTTTGATGATTTCCCAATGATATTGTCCATCATTGCCATACCAACCTTCTGTAGTGTACCCTATTCCCTTCAAATAGCTTTCTCTCGCTTGTCTTTCTCTGTTGGTAGTTTCAAGCTTTAATTGCTCAGTATCTGACTGGTACTTATCACGTGCGGCATTATTTAGCGTCATTCTTTGCGCTTCGCCCTGCGCATAAGCATTTGCAAGCGCAGAATTCAAGTCAGCATCAACCGCATTGATACTGCTATTCATGCTCCGTCTTGCGCTTCCTAGTTGATTGTTTCTCTCGTACTCATTGTTAGCCAAATTAGTACCATATGCCGCTTGCAATTTTAAATTCGCTGACTCAGAAGCTCCACCATTTATTCCATATTGCGACAACCTCTCAGGAAGTGCTTTTTGATTTTGCCGATAATTGACATAAGCGTTATTTGCGCTTCTATCAAAATTGGTGTTAATCCCTCTTGCATCTTCGTTATAGAGGTTCTGATAGTATGCCCTTTGCTGCGCCGCATTGGAATTCAACTGGCTTGTTATTCCACCGATATAGTTGTTAATAGCGTCATCATTGTACGCAAGGGTGTCATTGTATGATTTATCCAGTTCTTGTTGGCGGTTAGACGAATGATTTGCAATGTTTTTCTTTGCGTTATTCCACATTCGCTCTTGAGTCTCTTTGTTTTTGCGCTCGGCTTGGGTTAATCCACCACCCTTTATCGTTTTTACCTTGATTCCTAATTTAGCCATTTAATACCTCCCGTGTTGCTTCATTCAGAAATACTTTTTAGCATTTCGTATTCATGACTTCCAATAATCGGTACCGCCCACTCTTTAGGACAGTGCATTGCAAATGCTTTGTTAATGTTGTGTTTTTTGTAATATGTGTTCCAAAAGTATACATTTGCAAGACTGCGCGCTTTGTGCATTTCACAAATATATGTTGCTCTAGCATCTGGTGTTCCGAATATTTCATAATTATATGCCGAACACCAAGAACATCCTTCTGCTATAGGACAATAAAAACACTCATCCGTTGATTGTGACCGTCTTGTAATTTTATTCAAGCAATCAACACAATTTTTCTCACATTCTTCTAATGCAAGTCCAGTATCTACATGACCAATTCTTAGAGGTGGTTGTTTATCTCCGATAGAACTTTCCATATATCTCAAGCACGGGTATAAATACCCGTCCGGATCGATAGCCAACATCATACCGGTGCCTCCGCACCAATTATCATTATTGTCCTCTTCCATTGGTCTGAACATATCTTCCTCAAATAAAGAAAGATAATGCGACTCGACAATATCTTTTTCATTCCAGAAATCTGCGATTTCCTTCAACTTCTTATAAAAAATCTTAGCATGTTCTAATGCCCAACCTTCTTCATAGACACAATTTGCATTAATCTCATCATATCCTAAGTCATACATATGAATAATCGCATCTGCAACGTGTTCAATATTGCCTGGGGCAATAGTAATCTTTGACCCCATATATCCACCCCGACGCATCCAATCTTCAGCTGCTGCGACTGCTAAGTCGTAACTCGGTCTTCCATCTGGGAAAATTCTACATGAATCATGAAGTCTCTGACTACCGTCAATTGTTACAGAAAAGGATAGGTGATTTTTATATCTATTCAAAAAAATCTGCACCTTTTCGGTTTGATATAAAGTACCATTTGAGCAAATACTAAAACAATGAAGTTTCGCCCAAGGATGATGCAATTCAATAGCTTTTGTCCTAAAGTAGTCAATGATTTGTCCCATTAATTCGACCTCTAAGAATGGTTCGCCGCCTATGAAGTCAATTACAATTGCAGGAGAAATGGTTGGGTTTATATACTTATCCCAACCATTTGCACCAGTCAACAAATTATCAATTGCTTTTTTTGCCACCTCAAAAGACATTTTCCTTTTACCTTTGTTATGTTGATAACAGTACGTACAAGCTAAATTACAATCATCAGTTACTTGAAATGTGACTGTTCTGCTTAAAGTTCTGCTTTCCTCATCATGTCTATTTAATTCCGGGTAGAGTCTTGCTATCATATCTTGGTACTGTTCAATATGTCTTCTTTTAGTCATTGAGTTTCTTTAATACCTCCAAACCGCAATCGCAAAGAACCTCGATAGTCAGTTCATATGTAGCAAAATCTAAGTTCCAATTAAAATTATGTCCTTTTAATTTTTCAGGGACAAAACTCTTCTCAAGTTCAGATTTTGCTAACTCGAAAGCCGCTGTAGCTTCAGCTAATTCCTTTGAATACCCTTTAAAAACAGGCGTCTGGATAAAAGAAGCATCGTGCCTATTGTTCTCCATCAATAAGGAAACAATGCCTTTCATGCTTTCAACCTCGTAAGAAAGTCTTTGAATATAGCTTGCCAGATTTTCTGGAATTTCAATGGTTAAAACATTATCTTTCGTATCACTCATTTCACCTTTTTCTCCTTCCGTTTTATTTCTCATCTTCAGTATCAATACTATCGTAGTTCTTCATGATAGTAACTGCGACAACATTAGACATTAAATTTCTCGTTGCTTGAAATGTTGCACCTTCATAAGCGTTTTTCGTTGTGGTTTTTATGTCTCCAGAAGTAATTTCAATATCTAATAAATTATTTTTATCAAATAAAACTCCTTGAATAATATCAATCCCGTTTATGTCTTCGATTGTAAAAGTCAAAGAACGTGATTTAGTAGACACATTCTCACTTGCATTTTTAACTTCCACAATTTTTCCGCTTTTAAATTTAATTCGTTCCATTATAATCCTCCTAATACTTTACTAGCTAACCCTGCGTAGCATTGATCTTTACAAGTAGTGTAACAAGTTGAACTACAAGTAGAATTACAACTATTCGCACATCCTCCGGAGCAACTGCTTGAGCAGTCTCCTCCGCAGCTTGCGCTACATCCTCGACAGCCATTACTGCAGCCTGAACCACACGTTGAATAACACGCACTACTACAGTTTAAAGTACAACTAGAAGAACAAGAATTCGCGCATGTTGCTGTGCAAGAATCGCAGCCACCACATTCAGCGCCGCATCCACCAGCACATTTATCTCCACAACCGCCACAACCTTGACATCCTCCAGAGCACCCTCCGGCACAGCCCGCTGAACAACCGGAACCACATCCTGTGCATTGAGAACTACAACCTCCACTACAACTTCCAGAACACCCTCCTTTACAAGAAGAACCACATCCGGTACAACCACTTTGGCATCCACCTTGACAAGTTCCACATCCTGATTTAGAACCACCTTGACATCCACCGGTACAGGCTTTACAGGCTCCTCCACATGAACCGGCACAAGTAGAATTACAACCACCACTACATCCACCAGAACAAGAGCCAGAACATGTACTTGAGCAATTTCCGCAGCCTTTACAAGCTTCACCACAACCGGAAGAACAACCAGCGCCGCATCCAGTCGCACAAGTGGCGCCACACGTTCCTGTACAGCCAACACATCCACTTGAACAACCGCTACCACAAGCCCCGCTACAACTATCGCTGCATGAACCACCACAAGTAGAACTGCATCCACCACAAGAACTGCAACTAGTAGAACACCCACCACTACAACTGCCAGAACAACCGCTACATCCAGAGCATCCAGAGCATCCACTGGTACAAGTACCAAAACATAATCCAGAGCATGCACCTCTACAAGAAGAAGTACTTCCTTCCATACTTTCAGATTCAAGGGTAGTAACAAATTGCTCTAACTCCGTGTTCATTCCACTAATTGGTTCTCCAATTTCAGTCACGTAACCAACTTTGTCAATATCAGCAACTTGTAAAGCAACATTATTTGTTTTCTCACCATGCTCTTTCAAAATTGGAGTACCCGCTGCAGGTGGCGTGGTGAAATCGTATTCAGCGCCGCCATATTGAGAAAGGTCTCCGTAACCAGAACGTCTAAGCATCTCTTGTTTAATTTTTGCTTTTAATTCAATTATTTTTTTCGCTGATAAATTCATCTATACCACCTTTATCCATATCAACTCCATACCGCCACTATTGGAGTCCACTCAGTGCCATCGTAATACTTGCCTATTCCGTTATTTGCTGTATCTATCCACAATACTGTTGTATCAGTTGGCGCTGTCTCACTTGCCACAACACCGCCGCCTTTATTCTGCAGTTCTAAAATTTGCTCTTGTGCAGTTGCCAGCTTCTGTTTTTCTTCATCGGTGTAATCGTTCGTGGAAAGTCCTTTGCCTGTGACTGAATCAACTTTGCTGTTCCAAGAATTCTTTTCCTCTGCCGTAACGTGGATACCAGAGTTTGCAGCATGGGCTTGACTGTCTGCTACTTTCTGTTTTTCAGCATCCGTATAATCGTTTGCTGATAATCCTTTACCTGTCACTTTATCAACCTTATTGTTCCAATCTGCCTTTTCATCCGCTGTGACGTGCTTCGTAGTGTCATTGGCGTGTGATTTGAATACAGTACCTGTTATAAAATCACCGCCAACAGCTGCTTGTGCATCATCTCTGGCTTTTTCAGCTGCAGCCGCTGCAAGCGCCGCCTGTTCCTTATAATACTTGGCATTGTCCGTATCTTCGCCAGTTCTGGTATTCGTGCCGCCAACAGCATAACTTTGTGACTTCTTAGCAAAAGTGTCCGCATTCTCCGCAGAACCGGCTGCCGCAGCAGCAGAACCAGATGCGTCAGTCGCTTTCTGTGTTGCTGTAGCCGCGGAGTCAGCCGCACTAGAAGCATATTGCCCCGCATTAGCTTCACTTGCCGCCGCATTGGTCGCCGCAGTCTGCGCCGCATCTCTATATGCAATTAAGGCAGTCTTTAGAGCAGATGAAAGAAATGCATCTGTGATACTTCCTTCCTTTATATGTGCTGTCACAACGCCGCTGTCGCTTACCGAGAATGAAACAGTATCAGAGTTGGAGAATTCATTCTCAGTGATGAAATCTGAAATGGAAATCCTCTGCACTGTGCCGTCCGATGCAGTGAATACTAAGGACTGGGTCGTTTTGTCATAATCAAAATTAATCAGAATCTTTTCCATCAAAGTATCAATCTGAAATGTTGTCCCGTCCTGCCGAGTAAACACTAACACGCCAGTTTCAGGAACCAGCGAAACAGACTTTACAGACAAATTGACCGTGGTCTTGTCAGCTTTATCATCTAACTGGTCGTCAATACTCGCCTTTGTATAAACATCATCCAGCATCGTCTTATATGTCTCCAAGATAGACTGCACTGTAGTTCCTGCAGCACCTGTTATTGGCGTTATATTGATACAATCCGCACCACTGTCACCGTCCGCCGCAGACTGCAAAGCATCAACAATAGAATTCAGCACCGCAGCAATCAGTTCCGGCAGCTTATCAAAGACATGCTTATTCTGGCTTACAGTACCAGTAAGCCTCTGCCCGGGGGTGGACTTCACATTATTTCCACTTATGGATTGCTGTGTAATTTTCTCTAACATATGTCACCTCATTTTGCGAAATTGCCTATACTGTAGGTCTTCGTATATCCAATAATTCCAAACGGTTCATAAATCGCGTCATTTTCAAAAATAACCTGCAGCCGTTTGTATTTCTTTACCTTTTTGCGCAAAAATGCGTCCTGCGCAGAAGAATTGCTGTTGAATGTAAATCTTCCAAAATCAATAACCTTCCAGTTGAAAATATCCATCTGCCATGTGCCAATTTCAATTGGGGGATTCCCGTCCTTGGAAAGATATATCGTAACAGAACTCCTGTCATAAGGCAGCAACGTCAATACGTTGCCTTTCTTGTTTAGCGTTTTGAAGTACTGTGGATATCCGTCACTGTCAAGGGGTGTACTCCACTTACAAGGAATCGAAACGCCGCCGGTTAATAACAGCTTCCCATCATTGTCCAACATTTCAGTCCCATTGTCACAGTAGGCTGTAATATCATCAATATCAGTATTAAACTTGCATATCCTTCCGTCTGCTGTACCAAACCACAATTCATTAGCATAGGTAAAAAAGCAGGTTGCAGCGATATTTTCCCAGTAATAAGCTTCATATACATAATCCGTATTTCTGCCCCTCTCACTGGATCTTTTACGCCCATCAAGGACATAAGCATGGCCGTTTACAGATAAGATGTAATACCGGTTCCACACAATCCCAACGGCATTCTCAAGATCAGGCTCTTTGCACAGTCTTTTGTCAAGCAGCATAGAACGGTTTCTTACAACCTTTTCACTGCTCATATAAGTACTTGATATTGCATAAATACCCGTTCGCGCAAGGAACAACGGTTCATCAACCAGAGTGTCAAAGGAACTTCCTGAGATTGCCCCCACACCTGCGATTGCTGGTGTAACAGAAAACGCCGTTTTCCCGTCAAACTGCGTTCCTTCGATAAGATAAATCGTACTTTCTACACTGATTTCATTTTTAATCGCTACAAGGTACTGTCCTACACGGTGTAGTCCTTTGATTTCGCCGTCATTTCCTACCGTCAGATAGTTGTCATCCGGAAAATATGTTGGCTTATTAACATCAGAGTAATATACCTTTGTGCCGCCTACCACACAGAATAGCCTGTCAGCCGCAATATATCCGTAGGATTTCACAACGCCAGTTGAAAGCAGTTCCACACGCTCTTTCTTATACAAACCCTTCATGCTGCCATTTTCCACATTAGCATCAAAAGCCTCGTAAGTAATCCTTACATTATCCTGCCCTGTTACTACCGGTGCGTGTGCCTGTGTAAATGTGATATATGGCGCACAAACCGAAAATGTTTTCGTACTTCCGTCAATGTCAAGTGCTGTCACAGTTTCAATAGTTGGCAGTGTATACGCTGTCGTCTCCGCAAACATGCCGTCAGTGCCCTGTACTTCTACCTTTACCGATGTTGCCACAATATATTTGTACGCATTTTCAGCCCTATCCTTCTCAGGAACAAGATTATATGTTGTGCTCGTATCATCTCCTAAAAAAGACACAGTCCTCTTTGGCGTAAACAGATTCACACTATCAAGGAATATACCGCCTGTACCGTCAGGTTTGCGTGAAATAATCGTCTCTGGCACATATGCCTCTGTCAAAGCGTCCTTAAAAGTGCTGCCAATCTCATAAATGCCATTTGCAAAAACATACACCTTGCCATCGAATTTGATAATCTCTGCTTTCTCAATAGTCTTATCAACTAATTTCGTCACAGTATCGCCAGAAATGCGATAAACCCCCGCAGTTGTGATTGCGTATAGTAAATCTGCATCTATATAAAGTTTTAGAATTTGCTCACTTTCACCAAGGCTGTATTTGGTTCTCCACCCCAGCCTCTTGACCGGATTTCCTCCGTTATCACTTATCATGTTCAGCGTATCCGGTGAACGCTTTTGACTACATTCTGTTGAGTCACAGGAAAAGTCAGCGCCCAGCAATTTGTCATAAGAAGTGTAATGCAATGTTGGAGGGTTTGGAATGTTCATCTTAGCCAAACCTATAACCTCCTGTAATTGTCATTTTCGTGCCGTTCAGTCTCTCGGAAAAAATCTGATTGCACAAATCATCGTACTGGTTATAATACATAACCGCCTTTCGCTCATCGTCATCAAGCCAAATATAGTAAGCACTCAGAAGCGGCAGCAGCATTATCACTTTTGCAGGAAGGTCTATTTCTGTCTCATCGTCCGATTCTAAATCTAGCGCAAACGGAGCAGGGTCTTCCCCTTCCAGCCGGCTTACCACGGTATTCTTTATAATTTCAATGGAACGATTCACCGCATTAATGACAAGTTCCTTATATTCGTCCATGCTTGCATCTTCCTCAAAGCCCATATCTCTTAATTTATCTTTCAGGTCTCCAAAAGTCATACTGCCCTCCTTTTAAAAAGGGGCGGGACAGTGCCCGCCCAAATTGCTACGGCAATACAATAACTGCCGCTTTTACATCAGTCGAAGACGGAATGAATACCGCCGTTCCTTTATTCGCACCGCTCACCTGTTTAAAAGCACCGGAATCCAGTCTGAAAGCAGCAATGCCGCCGGCTGCAATAGAAAAGGCATCAAGGTCAGCAACACCCTGAATACCGTTTCCCTGCTTCACCTTTACGGTGGCTGCCGCAGTCCCGGAATTCTGAAACAGGAATAACGTTCTTTCGTCCTGCGCACTAAAGTCAATGGCAAAACCGTCCGCTGCTGCTGTTGCTGCTGCCAGTTCCACCAGCTTTCCTTCATTCAGATTCACTTTCTGGAAATCAATCTTCTTAATAGCCATGATATCTCACTCCCTTCTTACGCACTGGCTTTACAGTTCAGCACAATAAGTTCTTTTGGTCTAACGATTTTAGCATCATACAGCGCAAAACCCTTTACAGCATCATCAAAAGAGTTTTCAGGTCTGTACGGCTCTGTATGTATCTTCGGATTTGCAAAAGCAATCGCTTTCTTGGTACGAATCATGACAAGGTCATTGCTATTGGTATCCTGCGCAACGTTGTTGCTCATCTTTACAATCACATTGCCATATCTGCCAACTTTGCCATTTTCGAGCATTTTGCTATTGTCAGTATCAAGGGCAGTGTACGCCTGCTTTAAAATCATGTAGAACCACGGCTTTACCGTCATCACGATTTCATCATTCGGCTGTACATCATTGTCATACAGCTTAACAAGGGAATTATCGATAAGAGACAGGATATTATCCTTTGTTACCGTCGTTGCGGTAGAAGCATATCTGACTGCCAGCTTGTCCTTTGCCATGCTTGCGATATACTTGTCCATCTCGTTTGCAACTCCAAGAGTCGATTCTTTGCTTAAAGCCTCCATAATTCCGCCAACCGCCTGTAATTTGTCGATATCGCCAACTTTGTAATTAAAGTAAGCAATCTGCATAATCGGCATAGATACTGCGGTGGATTCTACTTTTTCCGCACCGGTTAATACAATATCCCCGCCAACCTGCGTTGTAATGGTAGGCTTGCCTACGCCAAGGATTTTTACAGTATCACCGGTATTAGATACCTGACCTTCATATTCACGGTTACAGTCCTCTGCGTACACTAATTTTCTTTCCAGTTCGTGCTGGATTTTCTTTGCCCATACTCTAGGCACAAAATTCTTATAAGACATAATTTTTCACTCCTTTTACCATTTTTTCCATGAACGTTCAATGGCTTCAAGGTTCGCTTCCAATTCCTCATCAGACATAGCTTCCACTTCCTCTTTTGTGAAGTAATCACTTTCCGTTCTTGCGCTATTAACGCTTCCAATCGGCTTAGGCGGAGTTACTTTCGTTTTTGCTTCCTTTGCCTTCACCGCAAAGTACGCGTCTACCGAAGACAGCCCCGCAGCGATATACTTCGGAAAGTCTTCGCCAAGGTCTGTAAGGTCTTTTACGCCTGCGTCAATCTGCTGAATGTCTGCCAAACCTTTTTCCATCATTCGCTCAATCTTGATTTTCTGTAATTCATTTTTCAGGGTGGCGTTTTCAAATTCGGTGTTTTTTCTTTCCACCTCTGCCTGCATACGTTCCCTCTCAAATTCTAGTGGCACACCTGTCGCATTTGCTCTAGCCTGTACCGCCAATTCCATTGGGTCGCCCGAGAAATACAAGCCAAGCGCTTCTGCCATCATGGCGTTTTGCGCTTCGACTTCTGCCTGTCTGGCTTCTGCTTCTTCCGCACGTCTACGCATCTGCGCCCATGCGGAATCTACGTCTGTTTTCGCTGAAGGCGTCCCCTCTTCCACGACTGGGTCGGCGACTTCCAGTTCTTCTGCGCCTCCTTCACCTTCTGCCGGGTCGGCGACTTCCGGCTCTTCTGCGCCTGCACCTGCGATATCAAGTCCATCGTCAATATCAAGATGCTGTGTGAACATGTTTTTTAACATAATTTCGTTATCTCCTTTTAAAAAAATCTATAAAAAGAGACGGTCTGTGCCGCCTCAATTTACCCTATTAACATTTCCTCCTGCGGAATCTGTTCTTGCATCTGCTGCTGCATCATTTGCTGCTCTTGCTGCATTGCCTGCCGCTTTTTCAGCACCGCCTGCAATTTCGCCTTTGGTACTGCATTACTGTTACAAAGTTCCACATATTCTTCAAAGGTGATTTGCTGTCGTTCAAATACATTATCCAGCCACTGCTGCTCTGCCAGTTTCGACCAGGCATTATCCTGTGATACATCAACCCTGACAGAAGGTCTGATAGACTCTACCTGCTCAATCGGAATGATATCTGGCATATCCTGCATCATTGGGTCTATGCCATCTTCTAAAGAGCCTTCATATTCAAGCCCGTTGGGATTAAATGCTACCCAGATATCAAAAAAGAGCAGCGCCACATCTTCTACGAACTGCTGATATTGGGATATCTGCTTATTCAGAGGAATCTGCGCTTGGTCTCTGACCGCTAAAATAGCCTGCCCCGATGCTTGCTCTGGATTTACGTTACCAGTTGCATAGTCTCCTGCACCTGCCAGTTCTCTTGTCATGGTAAGCAAGTCACTGAGCAGCTTATCCGCATCAGATGAAATATTTGTTGCGTTCAAGTACGAAACCATCTGGTTGACAGACTGGGCACCGCCATTCACTTCAATCGGCGCGCCGGTTTTATCTAAATCCTCTGGATTTGTGACAGCATTTCTATCATATGCAATGCGCGGGTATGCGGTTAGCTTCACCGTCACAGATCGTCTTGCAATAGTCTTATTGACTTCCAACTGGTTGGGAATCAGTTGCGCGACCTCAGATACACCCCGTGCGGAATTAGGACGCTTTTTCCAGATAAACGGTACAATCGGGTAAGAACGGAGTCCTGTTCCGATGTATTCGCCATCGTTGTTTGTGCTTCTCACCACATGTGCAGGTTCATAAACAACGCTTTTGGTTGACCTTGCTATTTCAACATAGCCGTCTGCATTCTTGCTCATACAAAGGATTGATGTGACCTTGTCCGAAACTTCGTCCTGATTCACAATCTGCATATCCTTATTATCGTCAGAACGTATCAATGCAAGTTCTTCTTTTGACACACCGTTTTTCTCTGCAATCTTTCGGACGCTTTCCACGTTGAGACGCTCTACTATCAGCACATAAGGCTGTGCCTGTATGTCAGTGATATTCTCATCTGCCAGCAAAACAGTTGTATTGGCAAGCACCTGCGGAGGTACTTTAGAATCACATTCACCCCAATAAGCATAAGCATCGCCCTGCACCGCAGCTGCCTCTATGACTTCCCACGCGCAGGCATTCATTTTGCCCTTATCCCAGCTTTCCGCAAACATCTTGTTGAGAATTTCACAGATTTTTTGCGTATCCTTATTGGAGTTTAGGTCAGAATACACCGCGGTCATCATGTTCTGCGACACAACGCCGACTTTATACTTGATGACCGGCTCGATAAAATTGAGAACCGGCAGTTTTTCGCCGCCACTTTCCATGCCTTCCCACTGATTTCCTATGTAAAAGTTCCAATTCTCGTTGGTCTTCTTAATCAGGGATTTTTTATCTAAATAATCCTTGCATTTCTGGTATCTTTGCCAAATTTTAGTCAGATTTTCATCTTGCTTTTTCATTAGATAACCTCCTGACCTCCGGACGTACCGTCATAACGGTCTATATTCCTTAAAAGTGCTGCTGTTTTCTCATCAATCTTTGGTTTTTCCGTTCTTTTTACGATGTTTTTCACGGTCGGAACGGTTACTTTCACCTCCGCATTAATGTTGTAGCCTTTCAGGAAGTATTGAACCACTATAAAAGGCACAATTAAGGCATTAAAAAACGCCAGTATCACTACTGCCGCAACTAAGCTATATAACATTGATTTTTTCTCCTCTATCTATTGATTTTCGTTTCCTTTTTAGCCCCGGAAATGCCTTGTGCAGCGGATTTACTTCCGCCTTTGGCTTATGTTCCGACTTGGAATAAATCAGCCTATTAAGAGCCTGTGACATACTGTCTACTTGGTCGTCATGCGCCCCGCGTGGAAATGCCGCACACTCTTCGACGAATTCATCTGTAAACGGTTTATTTCTTGGTAAATACACATTCCCTGACTCAATCGCGCCGGAAACGGCATTGACTCTGGCAACTTTACCACCTTCCGGAGTTATCGGAATGATTCCGGCTATATCATGCCTTAATACCTGTACGATAGCAGACCCATTCGCCTTATCCTCTATCAAAGTAGTGAGACACTTTGGATACATTGCCCTAAGCCTAAGTATCTCTCTGACGGTGTCCGGCATATTCAGGTGCCGCTTCACCGCATCAACAAGGTACATATTCGCGCCGGTCTTGCCCCAAACTTGTATTGCCACATAGTCATTGTCTTTGCCGTCTTTAAAAGTTGCGTCAACAGACATTACCCAGTCGACAATATCAGGAAGTTCATCGTAGTACTGCCACCACTCACGCTTTAGCATATTGCCTTCCGCAGAAGTGGGTCTGCCTTGAAACAATGCGTTCCAGCTTCTTGTTCCATCTGTATAACCACTCTTGAAATCAGCAAGCCACTTATTATCTTTCTTGATTTCCGGGCAAAGCGCATCTCCGACCTTTCGCCCAAGCGGGTCGTTTTCTTCTGCTTCGCATGGCAGATTCAAGACTTCAACATTCTTTTCTCTTGCAATAATTCTCCCCGCAAGGTCATCTTCATGCCATCTTGTCATAATGACAATGATTTTAGCACCCGGCGCAAGTCTGGTCTTATATGATGAATTCCATTCGTCCCAGATTCTTTCACGATAGCTTTCAGAATCGGCTTCCTGCTGCGTTTTAACCGGGTCGTCTATGATAAATAGATTTGCGCCATTGCCGGTAACACCGGAAGTCACACCTCTTGATATCATGCCGCCCTTATGATTATCTAATTCAAACTCAACAGCCGAATTCGGCGATTTTGCTAAGTTTATTCCGAATATATCATAGCCATGCTCTTCAATCTTTGCGCGATTGCGCCGCCCAAACTTTTCAGCGAATGTCTCTGAGTAAGACACCTCTATCACTCTATGCAATGGGTTTCTGCCAAGATACCATGACGGAAGGGTCTCTGTTACAGTCATGGACTTTCCATGCTGCGGCGGTGTCGACAGTACTAAAATGTCATAAGCATTATCTGTTTCTCTCTCCAAAAACGACTGCACCCTATCACACAAATACCGGTGAAACTTTGACGGAATCCAACCTGTATTCACGAATTCACAATATGTACAATAGTCATTTTGGAGTATTGCCCGCAAAGCGTCATCACGTTCACCCACGAAGCTTCACCTCTTCATTATGCCTCATGCACCATTCGCTACCTTGCAGCTTGTCTATCTTTGCTGTGACGATATCACATTCATTATTGCATTTCATCAAGGCTGCCGCCAAACAGCAGCAAATGATTTCTCCGTTCTCTGCTTTAATCCTAATCCTAATTTTCTCCATATTTTCCCTCAAATTTTTAAAATTTTTCGCAGGTGAAATAATCGCCCAGTGGGGTGTTTTAGATTTGATTGGAAATGTACGCATGTACTACCTACCCGCTGGCGCGAACGAGTGGGGCGCGTTACGATGTGGTATCCTACCTCCCACCCCTACCCATCATGGGGAAATTGGTATATCCTTTTTCTTATTCGTAAAATATGCAATAAAAAAAATCCGCCGGACACTGCAACATTATTCGTCAGCGACAGACACTGCACATACTGCCATGTACTATATCTTGTGTGTATATCTGATGTATACTGATATTCCTCTATTAACACAGTATTTTCAACGTTTTCATCGCCTTAACTATTCCCAAAAACCTTATGTTGGGAATAGTTGAACTGCACAAAGTGTATAAATATACATCTTTTTCGGGTATTACCCCGACATTTTCCGATACTTTATACACATTATTCACAAATAAGGAATGTTTATACCGCTATTTCTGCCGCTCTGTGTACTGCTTAATCAACTTATCTGCGGTCGCTTTGTCTGCCAGCTTTGGCTTGATTTCGGTATTGACGTTTTCTTGCTTGTCTGCCCAGTTGCACCAGTTTTTTAGACAGAAGATAGTCATTGTTTTATCGTATTTTCCAAGGCTTGCGCCCTCTGTCAAGCAGTCTGACAACATATCAATGTACATCTTTTTGATTTCGGGAAAATATATCTCTAGCGTGTTATATACCGTTCTCGGTGTGATTTGCAGATATCTAGCAAAATTTGCCTTTGTTGGATATATACCGTACTCATTTAGTCTTACATGCTCTATGAAGTCACTAAACGTATCTATGAGGTCTTCCGGTGTGCTAAATGCTTTAGGCTTGCCTGATAGTGTCCCCTGACCTGCCCCCGGGTTTTTCACGCCCGAATGTGTTCTGATTTTGTTTCCAGCCTCATCTATGCAGGTAGTCTTTCCTATGCGGGTTACTTCCCCGACTGCCTGCGACATCGGCAAAACTTTTCCCATCTGTTTATCTCCTTACTCATTTCTTGCAATAGAAGCGTTCGCCCACATACAAGATTGCTCCAGATTTGTAAATGCAAGTGATTTCTCCCTGCTGTTTGGGCACAACTCATCAATTAAGCAAGCCATTTCTTTCGCTTTCTCTCTCAGTTTCTCGTATCTCTCCGGCTGCTTGGCTTTCGGAGCGTGATACTTGTAAATATTATCAAAATCCATGTTCTAATCCTTTCCTATATGAAAATAGCCGCCACTTCTGACTGCACATGTTATCTTGTTTTATTTCCCCAACACAAAACCCCGGCAGCGAACCAAACCGGGGTATGTATGAAAGGATGAAATTAACCAGCTGAAGCAATTGGGAAACCTCTTCCGAGGATTTCCCTATCTTTCGACACTATCATTATATCATGGAAAAGGGGCAAAAATTTCCGGTGTTTTTCCGGAGTTTTAAAGGGTGGACAAAAAAGTTTTGCGGAATAATCGTTGGAATTTCAACGTTTTAAAATTTTCTCGAAAAAATTTGTGAAAAAGGGTTGACATGGTGCTTGCAGTATGCTATGATAAGAACTGTCAAGAGGACAGAGCGAAAGCGGTTGACCTTCCGTTACCGCTACATATACGGTGAAAAATCCGAATTGTACAAATGGGAGGTGATAATATTTCAGCTTATGAAATTCTAGTAATTGTCTTAATGATGATTACACTGATAGAAATGATTAGAGGAAATAAAAAATAACCGCCTAAGCCTGACAAACTGAGCGGTTATCTTTTAACCAATTGGTCAGCCGTTTTCATCGGCTTCCTCTTGACATCATAATAACACAAAAAGGCGGTGATTGCAATAGCTAAACGAAAGACTTTCACCAGTACGGAAGTAAAGAATCGTTATAACGACAAGGTTTATAAGGCTATAACGGTACGAATTCCGAAGGAAACAGCGGAAGCGTTCAGAATCAAATGTGAAGAAACGGACACACCGCAAAGACAAGTTATATTGCAAGCTATAAATGATTTTTTAGGGGATAACTAATCCCCCAAAAATATACATACTGCAAGCAGTATGTATAGCAGAAAGGAATAAGAAAAATGAAAGCACAGAATATCACGATCGACATTAATAAATTAGAATCAGAGGATTTAGAGTTACTTGCTCAGATTCTTTACAACACCGAAAGAAGCAACGTCCAGAAAGCGAAAGCCGTACAGAACAGATTGGCTTTTGTAAAAGGCTGGATGAGTGAGAAGCAAGAAGATGAATATATCAAGGAATTTTGTTAGGAGGTGAAAAAATGACATTACAGAATAAAAAGCAAACGGCACTTGAAGCCTATAATCTGGCAAAAGCCGCATACATTGCCAACCCAACAAAAGAAAACTGGATTACCTTTTGCGATGCTAAGAGAACTTGTATGTTACTAGGCATAATCCTTTAGCCGAAACGCCTTCGGGCGTCAGCCGTGGGACGGTCTCCCGGCTCTGATGAGGGCAGACCAGAAAGGAAGAAACACTATGGATAAAATGACAAATACTACTGTTGCAAAAATTTTAGAAATGCACTCAGTCCTGTATTTCATCGAAGCCGGAAGAGTCTTTGCCGATAGCATGTTTGGTGGCACCGAAATCTTTGAAGAAGTGATTGACGTAAGCGATTGGTCACGCAAACAGCTTTTACATTGGTTAGGTTATTGAGTATAGGGAATCAGCCGAGCCAGGCGGCTAATCCTGGCAGAAAATGAGGAACACCATGAAACATATTTTAAAAATTACCGCAATCGTTGCAATTACAGCCGTTATCACCTATTTAGCCACCATGAACAGCCTAATCATAGAAACCGATGGAGACGGCGACAGCGCTTTTGTAAAGGCGTTTGGAATTGAATGGTTTACAGGAATTAACGGGTATGACGTATAGTAAAACCGGGTCAAGTTCGACCCGGTTTCATGCTATCCAAAAATCAAATGCTGGAACTTATTCAGCGCCCTTTTTCGTATGTCATAAATTGCCGATTGTTCAAGGTGCAGCGACTCCGCAAGATGATAAACTGCGGCGGTTTTAGTCTGCCCCTTAAGGAAAAACTCCGTCAATACTGTTTGTTCCGTTTCCGTCAACTGCGCCATGCAGTCATCAATACGCTGTAAATCGTGCTCATAGTCCTTTATTTTAGTAGCTAAATCAATACGCCTAAGCGCTGTTTTTTCCAGTGCATCGGTACTTTTTCCACCTGTCACCTTGCCGCTGCTGTAGTCCATACCGCCCGCCCCGTCTAAGGCGTTATATTGCTCTTTGAGCGATTTTAACACAGCTTTATTGTGATTGTATTCCGCAAGTAATTTCGCCGTGTCGTAATGGTAATACTGTTCAATCACGCCTGTTCCCTCCCTGCTTTGTAACCGGGAAATGCGCCCGGTCTCCGCTCAAATCCGTAATAATAGCTGCGTGACATGTTCTGCACTGCTTTCCGCAAGGTATGTACCCTTTCTTTCGTGCCATCGCCTCATCACATTCTATTTTCTTAATCCAAGATTTCACTGTTTTCCTCCCTTCTCCAAATCGTCAAGCAGCTGCTTGACATCTATCCCGGTCAGGTCTTTGCAGTCCTTGACCTGCTGCCATACACTTGTCCGCTTGTCTGCTACCTCTGCCATTAAAGCCAGATAAGCGCCCAGAAAGTCCGCTATCCTCTTGCTGCGCCAGCCGTAGACCGTCCACAAGGTTCTGAAAACGATTGCCATGTTTAAGTAGTTCGACTCTCTGACATAGTCGGGCGGTTTCCGCTGCGGCTTAGTCTGTTTCTTTTTCTTTGCTCTTGGTATCATTTTTTCCTCGCTATGCTTCTTTTGCAATAATTACAAATGTGATTTTTGCTGGTTCTCCATTTATTTTTTCTTGCGTTCATGATTATATTCTCCCCTGATATGGGCAGTTCCCAGTAAAGCATCATGCCGCACCTATCGCACTTTATCCCTGCTATCATCATTTCGGTTCACCATTCTTCCCGTCCATGATTGCCCCGCAGTTTGGACAAAATTTTGTTTTTCCCCAAAAATAATTGACTGGATATCTGCATAAACTGCACTGCGAAAAATAATTCCCATAATCTTTCCATTTCCCATGTTTGCGCTCTGGTTCTTGAAGGGCAACATATGCTATTTCTAATGCCTTTAACTGTATTGGCGTTGGATTCCCCTTGTACATTCGCTTTATAATGTCTTTAGCTTCTTCTCTAGTCATTCCTGTTCACCTGCCCATTGTTCAGCTATTGCTTCCGCTTCTCCTTGTTTTACAAATAATAACCAATGTGTTTTGTTGTACTTTCCACTTTTGTGTCCAATTAAAGGTTTCACTGGTGCAAGTTTTAGAATTTCAGAAGTTTTAATATCGGTTTCATTCCATTTAAAAACCAAAAATCCTTCGTCTTTTAACACCCTAAAACACTCTGAAAAACCTATTTTTATATCTTCTTTCCATGTATCTGGATTTAATTTCCCGTATTTTTTGGCCATCCAAGAATTTTCTCCTATTTTTAATAAATGTGGAGGGTCAAATACTACAAGATTGAATGTTTTGTCATCAAACGGAATGTTCCTAAAATCTGCTATTATGTCTGGCATAATTGTAAAATGTCTACCATCACATAAAGTATCATCTAATTCTCGATTGTCCATATACGTTACAAATGGATTTTGCTTGTCAAACCAAAACATTCGTCCTCCACAGCACGCATCTAAAATCTTCATAACTTTGTTTCTCCTTTCAATTTATCCAACAACCGTATCCAGTCATCTTTGTCACACTCATCGCCGTAATATGGCGCTTGCTCAATATCTGTAATCATGATTTTCTTGCATTTGTTTGACAACTTTGGAATCTCGGAGATAATGTACCTTGTCACTATCCCAACCATGTAGCTTCTTCTGCCTAGTGCATAGCGCAAAGCACATATTAAAACGCTTTCATAATCTGTCATTCATCTACCTCATTATCTAACCATTCTTCTTTGCACAAATAGCACAAATCTCTACGTGGAATTTTTCCTGCACACAAGCATCTTTCGTCTCCTACGTAATACGGACACTCCACATTGTAAAAAACCATTGATTCGTACGATGCTCCCCCATCGTCTATACAATCTGGGTCTGTCAGTTGCATAACCATGTACTCTCTGTTTGTCATTCCTGCTCACCTGCCTCAAATATTTCATTTTTTCTCAAACACTTCTGCATTTTATTCCAGTCTTTAATTGCCAAATATGCTGATTTATACTGAAACGAACCTCCCCTTCCACAATTAGGACAATATGCTGTAAAATATTTCATTTTATCCGTGACTTGTAGTTGCGGCATACCGTAGTACACGTCATCTCCGCAATTACGCTCATGGTCACAACAGACGCATGGAATTATATCTGTTTTCATTCCTGTTCACCCGCCTTTTCGCTCCACGTCAGCGGACAATCTGCATAATAGTTATCTTGCGGCGCACCCTCATTAGTTGCGCCTTTATCGCAAGAATGCTTTTTCCAGTTATAGAAAGGGCAGTCTCCGCAACAGCCTATTTCAATTTCTATTATTCGTTTCATTCCTGTTCACCTGCCTTATACTCCATCGGTAACGGCTGCCATGCCAAAATGTCATCTAGTTCACGGCCTGAGTCAAAATAGCAGCCATCGTCGTTGTATCTCTGAACCGGATTGGTATCCAGTTTGGATTTTGTGCTAATTCTAAACGGTATTCCAGCTTTCTAACATACTTAGCAAGTGCTGGTCTATCCATTTTTTGCATACGATAAATAGATAACTTTTCTGTTTTCATTCCTTGTCTCCCTCCCACGGTTCAGGCAGTGGCATCCATGCGATAACGTTATATTTATCAAAGTCATCATCAAACCATACACCGTCTCTATAATACAGCGTCGTTGGTCTACTTGCTCCATATATTTGTACCAAAAATTCTGCTGCATAGTGATTTCTTAGATACGATTTTAAAAATTCTTCTTCACTTGGCAGTCTTTCACTGCATGGTATCCAGCCAGTCAGCATTTTCCCGTCCATAATTTCCTCCGGCGTAAGCCCTGTGTCCTCATAGGCTGCAAGCTTTTCAATCGCCAGCAGATACTTATCATGCAACTGTTTTCTGGCTTCTTTCTCTGTCCTTGGGTTGTCCAGCTTTAAAGCTGCTCCCTTTTGTGTTCTTTTGGTTAATCTGTTCATTTTGTTTCCCCATTTCTCAAATAGTGCAGAATCGCCGCCTTCAATATGTACTTTTCACAGCTTACACAAGATTCTTTTGTGCAAACTTCATCATCAATTGCGCAAATGCCATTTTGCTTTAATCTTTGCTCCTCTAGCCTCAATTTCTGCTTCTCTTCAATTTCCTTGATAGTTACAAGCACGTCGTTTATTCCTGCCGCTACTCCGATTTGCATGTCGGTTGTGGGCGGCTTCTCAAATTCTGCGATTCTCCGCTCACAGTATTTCTTGAGTACTTCGGATTCAATCAACATTCTTCTACCTCCAGCTTGAGCAGGTCTTCAACAGACCACGGCTCTTCGTCTGACCAAGTTATAAACTCGAAATTAACGCCAAATGTACTTAATATATATAAACCTATAAATCCATCACAGTCATATTCCCAACATTTACCATAATCATTTTTAATCGGCTTATTTCTAAACCACCATAGGCTACTATCATAATCTCTTGCAATCCACCCAGTTTCAACCAGTTCTAAGAGCTGCTTTTCCTTTGGTGTGATTTTTGGGAGTTCAGCATATTCGCTATTTGCCCATTCTTTTAACAGCGCATCGCAGTCGAGTACATACCAATCACACTCATTGCATCCAATGTCATCGCATGGTGTTATTTTGCCGTTCACCATTCCTATGCTGCTACCTTCAATGGCAATTTCTATAATTTTGCTGGCATATTTCTCTTTGTTTAACATATTTTCTCCTTGTTTAAATCTTGTTTAGCCTTGTTTAATCTAAAATGGGACTGACTCATCTAGTGCTTGGAACGAATCCGGCATTTCTTCCTGCACTGGTGCTTCTGCCTGTCTGTTGTCCGCTCTCGCCGAGTTTCTGCCGCCGGTCGACTGATTATCTCCCCACTCTAAAAATTCTACTCTGTCTGCAATTACGTCTGTCGTGTAGACTGTCTCACCGTTCTTGTTCTGATAGCTTCCGGTCTGGATTCTACCCTGAACGCCGACTAATCTGCCCTTTGCCAGATACCTTTCGCAGTTCTCTGCCTGCTTGCCGAAAACGGTAACTCGTGGAAAGTCTGTCTGCTTTTCTCCTCCCTGCTTTACAGGTCTGTCAATGGCAACCGTAAATGTTGCAACTGCCATCTGTGTGCTTGCAGTATATCTGACTTCCGGGTCACGGGTAAGTCTTCCGATTATAACTACGCTATTCATCTTTTTCTTGTGCCTCCTTAAATTCTCCGTTTTCCAACCTATACCAAACATCGGATTTGATTTTATGGCCGTCCACAACTACAAGTTTACATTCTTTTAAATCAAAGTTGTCGCTATTCTCTTCCGCTATCACAAGAACAGCACCTAATCCACCTTTAACTACAACGCCATTACCCATCGCTACCGCAACACCATTTTCTCCCACGGCAGATTTGCCTCTGCTTGTTGCCGCTCCTCTGTCTCCGGCTGTTGCCGCTCCTCTGTCTCCGGCTGTTGCCGCTCCA
>NZ_QWES01000017.1:0-88743 GCF_009936115.1 Anaerotruncus sp. 80 | reverse complement strand
GATATGTGTTTTTTAGGAATCCTTTTGGGACATTTTCTCTTGCGCTTTCTTAAGACATTATCACTTTTGGAGCAGAAGACAAAAAGGACATGAAAATTAAACACTTGCAATTAGAATGTAGGTATGATATACTAATCTAGTTGAAAATTACTTTCACTTGGTTTTACGGAATCTCCGACGATAACTCGGTGAAAGCGTATTAAGAAAAGGAGAATTTTAAAATGATTACAAAAGAACAGAAAACGGCAATTATCAAAGAATATGCAACCAAAGAAGGAGACACTGGTTCTCCGGAAGTACAGGTAGCAATTCTGACTGCAAGAATCAATGATCTTAACGAGCATCTGAAGGTTCACAAGAAGGACCATCATTCCAGAAGAGGTCTGCTGAAGATGGTAGGTCAGAGAAGAAATCTGCTGAAGTATCTGAAGAATGTTGACGTAGAAAGATACAGAAGCCTGATTGCTCGTTTAGGATTAAGAAAGTAGTCCATAGTGGAAATTTTGACGGGGCGAAGGTCCCGTCATTTTTTTAAATAAGATGTTACCTTCGATTGATAAGGGTGCGTGGATTGAAATACTGCATGCGGCAGAACATCTTTATCAATCGAAGGTAAGCCAAGCGTAAGAAAAAATAAACAGGAAGGAGTTGTTTATTAAAATGGCAAGATTTACAGATTACAGAACATTTAAAACAGCAGTAGGAGGGAGACTTCTGCAGTTAGAGATTGGCAAGGTTTGCGAACAGGCAAACGGACAGGTTATGGTAAGATACGGTGAATCCGTAGTCAATGTAACCGCCTGCGCTTCCAAAGAGCCAAGACCTGACATCGATTTTTTCCCACTGAGCTGCGACTATGAAGAAAGAATGTATGCTGCTGGCAAGATTCCAGGCGGCTTTATCAAGAGAGAGGGAAGACCGAGCGAGAAGGCGACACTGTGTTCCAGACTGATGGACCGTCCGCTTCGTCCGTTGTTCCCGAAGGGATATTATAACGATGTAGTTGTTGTTGCAACTGTTATGTCTGTGGATCCCGACTGTGAAACAGATATTATGGCAATGATTGGTGCTTCTGTTGCGCTGTCCACTTCTGATATTCCGTGGGAAGGACCGATTGGTGCTGTAAGGGTAGGAATGATTGACGGACAGTTCATCATCAATCCGTCTTTGGAACAGAGAGCAGTTTCCGAAATGAATCTGACTGTTGCTGGTACTAAAGAAGCGATTATGATGGTAGAAGCAGGTGCTAATGAAGTACCGGAAAACGTAATGCTGGACGCAATCCTCTACGGACACGAAGAAATTAAGAAGATTGTAGACTTTATCGATGAGATCGTTGCTGAGGTCGGCAAAGATAAGCAGGACGTAAATCTTTATCAGGTTCCTGAGGATATCGATGCAGCAGTGAGAGCTTATGCTGTAGACAAGATGAAGACTGCGATTAAGACTGTAGACAAGCTGGAAAGACTTGATAACATGGATGCAGTAGAAGTAGAAACGAAAGAGCACTTTGCAGAAATTTATCCTGAAAATGAAAAGGATATTGCCAATGTTCTTTACAATATCACCAAGGAATGTGTTCGCGCTATGATTCTGGACGAAGGTATCAGACCGGACAACAGAAAGCTGGACGAAATCAGACCGATTTGGTGCGAAACCCAGATGCTTCCAAGAGTACACGGCAGCGGACTCTTTAAGAGAGGTCAGACTCAGGTGCTTTCAGCATGCACGTTGGCACCGGCAAGCGAATCTCAGACTATCGACGGTATCACTGAACAGACTGAAAAGAGATATATGCATCACTATAACTTCCCAGGCTATTCCGTAGGTGAAGCAAGACCTATGAGAAGCCCGGGCAGAAGAGAAATCGGACATGGTGCACTGGCAGAAAGAGCGCTGATTCCGGTGCTTCCTTCTGTAGAGGAATTTCCTTATGCAATCCGTGTGGTATCTGAAGTACTTTCTTCCAACGGTTCCACTTCCATGGGCTCCACTTGTGGCTCTTGCCTGGCGCTGATGGACGCAGGTGTTCCAATCAAGAGACCAGTTGCAGGTATCGCTATGGGTCTGATTGAAAGAGTAGAGGAAGACGGTTCCAGCAAGATGGCTATCCTGTCCGATATTCAGGGCATGGAAGACTTTCTGGGCGACATGGACTTTAAAGTAACCGGTACAGAAGTCGGCGTTACTGCAATTCAGATGGATATTAAGGTGCACGGCCTGTCCAGAGAAATTCTGGAAAAGGCGTTGCAGCAGGCAAAGGAAGGCAGAATGTACATCATGGAACAGATGTTAGAAGAAATTCCTGCACCTAGAGAAGAAATGTCCAAGTACGCACCGAGAAGCATTACGATGCGTATTGATCCTGATAAGATTAGAATTGTCATCGGACCTGGTGGAAAGACCATCAATAAGATTGTAGATGAAACTGGTGTTAAGATCGATATTTCCGAGGATGATCCGGGACTTGTCAGCATTTACAGTGCCGATATGGAAGGCGCCAACGAAGCACGTCATCGTATCGAGCTTCTGACTAAGGAAGTAGAAGTCGGCGAAATTTATGAGGGCACAGTTACCAGAATCATGAACTTCGGCGCATTCCTTGAAATCCTGCCTGGCAAGGAAGGGCTGCTGCACATTTCTAAGATGGCAAAAGAAAGAGTTGAAAAGGTTGAAGATGTTGTAAACATCGGTGATGTGGTAAAAGTAAAGGTTACCGAAATTGACAGTCAGAACAGAATTAACCTTTCCAGAAAAGAATTACTGTAATAAAAATCACAAGCCACCCTGTAATGGGTGGCTTGTTTGCGGATCTGACAGGATTGCGCATAGGCAGTGCATAAATATCAAAAAAGCTTTCGATATATGTACACGAACGTACGTAAAAGTTAAAATAACGCTTAAAATATGCACATTTAGGAGGAGTTTCGGTGAAGAAATGGACTGATAGGCGATTGCGCGTGCATATTTAAAGGAAAAAAGTGGATTATACGTACAAGCCACTGGGGGAATCTGCGCAGACACTGAAAACACCATGAAAAGAAAGGACCGACAACACTGCCGGTCCTTTTGGGTTGAGCATATTTTTATTAGGTTTATTTCTTAATACCCATGATGGTTTCGATTGCGGAAGCTACTTCGATATAGTCTTCAATCAATTCAGCCAGACGCTGTTCACCGGATGGCTCCAGGTGATAATAAACACGGGTCATTCTCTTGCCAACGGTTTTCTTATAATCTGTAATGTATTTGTTGTCAATCAGCTTGTACAAGGTAGGGTACATAGAACCTTCTGGGATTACTAAAACGCCACCTGATCTCTGGTTAATTAATTGGGAAAGCTGATAACCGTAACAATCTCCCTCTTCCTTCAGAAGATGAAGGAGAAGCATTTCTACTGAACCTTTTTTAAAATTACTCTTGTTTTTGTTTCTCTGTGTCATACTGCACCTATCCTTTCTTACTAATAAGAATAAAACAATTAGTTAAATAAGTCAACGAATATTTGCAATTTTTAATGAAGAATATGTGAATTTTTTTAAAAGAACGTAAAAAACGCAAAAAAACTTGAATGAATACTGAAATTTTGATTGTTTTTTCGATTACTTTCTGCTGGTTGCTAAATGTCCCATGATATCGCCTACTTCTGCAAGAAAGAGTTTTTTTCTGGCTAAATCAGAAAGAGTGAGTACACCGGTGAGTTTTCCGCTTTCGAGGACAGGAAGCCTGCGGACTTTTTTCTCTGAAAACATGCAAGCGGCATCGTGGACGTTCATATCGGCGTTCACGGCGATAATATTGCTGGACATGACTTCAGATATGGGAAGGCTTTGAAAGTCGCTTATTTTTGCGAATTTGCTGCGTAAAACTATATCTCTGTCTGTGACAACGCCTAAAAGACAACCTTTGTTGTCGCAGATTGGTACAAAACCGATATCATATTGTTTCATCAGGGCAGCAACATCGGCAATTGTAGCATCAATTTTTGCAAAGTAAATATTGGTAGACATTAATTCTTTTACAATCATGTTTTGAATCCTCCTGTTACATAGGATTTGCAAAAAGACAGGATTTATGAGATAGAAAGAAAAAGAGCGGCGTAAAACCACTCTTTTTGTTTTCTTGCTTACGATCTTGCTCTGTCCGAATTCCAGAAAGAACGAGAGAAGAGAATGATGATTGCGTAAAGCTCCAGTCTGCCTGCCAGCATGAGAGCGGCGGCATACATTTTTCCAAAACCGGAAAAGATGCTGAAATTTCCTCCTGAAATAGCGCCGAAAGCAGTGCCGTTGTTGGTGATACAAGCAAGAACTGTGGAAAAGGTTGTTTCCATATCTTGATTTTCCAGCGCCAGTACTAGAGATGAGAATATAAATACAGCGAAGTACATCAGAACAAATACTGTCACAGAAGCAGCAGTTGCTGCGCTGACGGGTTTTCCCTGAATCATGATAGGTTTTACTGCCCGCGGGTGAATTCGCTTGTAAACGCCTCTCAGAATGATTTTAAAGTATATGATAAAGCGCATAACTTTGATGGAACCGCTGGTAGAATTTCCGCAGCCGCCGATAAGGACGAGGATTAAAAGCACCATTTTGCAGGTAGTAGGCCACAGGTTGATGTTATCGATTTCATACCCGGAGGTTGCACCAAAGGCAGTTGCCTGTGCGAATGCGTCTCCAAAGGCTCCAAGGAAAGATTCGTACTGCCCATTTACGTAAAGAACGACGGAAATGACAAGTGCGCCTCCGGCAAGGAGTGCCAGATAAGTTTTTATTTCGAGCATATTGAATGCCATTTTCCACTTTTTGCAATACAACAGAAAATACATCATGAAGTTTACTGAGCCTGCAAGAGAAAAAAAGGTGAAGATGACTTTCACATAAGTCTCGTTGGTCAGATTTAAAGCACTGTCTGCGCTCAAAAGACCTGCAGTGCTGATAGTAGACATGGTATTGACAAGGGCATGAAAAGGATCAAGTCCGCTTGGCAGCAACAGGAGAAATTCGATGAGCGTCAGCACGAAATAAATTCGATAGGTTAGCTTTGCGGTGTCGCTGATTCTAGCTGACATTTTCTCAAAGTCAGGACCCGGAACTTCTGCAGCGGCCATTTTTTGTCCCTGTACACCAAGAACCGGGAACAAGGAGACGGTTAGGAGCAGGAGTCCCATGCCGCCAAGCCAGTTGGAAATCCCTTTCCAAAGAAGCAAACTGCGGGGCATGGTAGTAGCATCAATGACCCAGGCGCCGGTGGTAGTCCAGCCGGATATGGACTCAAAGAGACTGTCAATCAGACTGTATCCGCAGTTAGCGGTGAAATAGGGGACTGTGCCGACAATGCTGACCAGAATCCAGCATAAGAAAGCAACAAAAAAGCTTTCTCTGGATTTAATCTGCAGGGTGTAGTATTTTAAATGACGATACACAAAAAGTCCGGCGAAGATACAGCAAATGGCAGGGAAAAACAGAGCCGAAGCAGCATTGTACTCGGCAAGATAGATGCCATATGCCATAGGAGGCAGCATTGCTACTCCTTCAAAGAGAAGAACTACCGCAAGGGTTTTTAAAATTACTCGAACATTGTATGTCATAATGAAATCCTTTATAATATGTTAATATCTATCGCTTTTATACTCTTCTTTATGCCTTGTTTGAATTCCAGTAATGTGGTGACAGCAGCATAAAGAAAGTGAATAACTCCAGCCTTCCGGCAATCATGAGAAGGGATAGAATCATCTTGGAAAAATCGTTGAACATGGAGAAGTTCATGGAAGGTCCGATGAGATTAAATCCCGGTCCAACATTGCCAACACAGGTCAGCACAGAGGATATGGTAGTCATCAAATCAAATCCGTTGAGAGAGATAAGCAGGGAACCTGTAAATACAACAAAGATGTAGAAGAATACAAAATTTGCAATACCGGTTGCCATATCTGTTGGAATTTCCCGCTTATTCAGTGTCACCGTGATGACTCTGGATGGATGTAGCTTCAATGATACACCGCGGCGAATCAGTTTCAGTGAAACGAGAATACGAATGATTTTAACGCCGCCGCCTGTGGATGATGAGCAGGCGCCTGTCAGCATGAGCAGGAAAATCAGCATTCTGCTGAAAGTTGGCCAAATATCGTAATCTGCAGTGGCGTATCCTGTGGTCGTAATAATTGATGTTACCTGAAATGCAGAGTCTCTAATGCAGTCTCCTACATTTTGGTATGTGCCGGATGTCAGCAGGTTTATCACGATGAATGCAGTAACTACACCGATTAGCAGCAGATATATACGAAGTTCTGAATCCCGAAAAACTCTCTTGATACCGTGCTTCATCATGATAAAGTATAGATTAAAGTTGATTCCGCAAAGTACCATGAAAATGATGATGACCCATTGCACGTAAGGACTTGTGAACTGAGCAACACTGCTGTTATAGGAGGAAAAGCCGCCGGTTCCTACGGTGCCGAAAGTGTGTACCAACGCATCAAAAAAGCTTAGCCCTCCAAAGAGAAGAAGCAGCGTTTCAACAGCAGTAAACAGCAAATAAATCAGATATAGATTTTTTGCAGTGTCAGAAAATCTTGGTGCGATTTTGTCCAAAGAAGGACCTGGCGTTTCTGCGCTTGCAATGAGCTGACCGCCTACGCCGATAGAAGGAAGCAGCGCCATAGCAAAGACGATAATCCCCATGCCGCCCAGCCAATGGGTAAAGGAACGCCAAAAAAGGATGGACTTCGGCAGAGATTCAATGTCGGTCAAAATAGAAGAGCCTGTAGTAGAAAATCCGGAACAGATTTCAAAGAATGCGTCGATATAGTCTGAAACGGAGCCGGAGATCCAAAGGGGTACTGCACCGATGAGAGAAGCGGTCAGCCAGCACAGTGATACAATAAGAAACCCATCTCTGGCCTTAGGCCGGATTAGAGAAGGGCGGAATGTTTTTATTAAAATGAATCCCAGAAGAAAGCAGGGAAACATCGTTGTCAGAAAGCTCTTTGCTGCAGTACCTTCGTGGTAAATCAACGCCACGACAAAGGCAGGCAGGAAGGCTACGCCAAGGACAAGCAGCAGCATTCCCATCATTCTAATCACACTGTTAAAATTTACAGTCATGAGAATCTCCTAATTCTTATTTTTTAGTAATTTTTCCAGATCACCGATTTCGGAAAGCAGGCTTAAAATGATAACTCTGTCATTCCATTTAATTACAGTGTTGCCGTCAGGAATGATGACTTTCTGTCCTCTGTGAATGGCGGCAATGAGTACACCATCAGGAAGATCCAGCTTGTGAAGGGGCACGTCAATCATGTTCATATGAGAGTGCGCGACGATTTCCATGATTTCAGCCTGTCCTTGAATCAGCAGAGAAGAAATGATTTTCTTGGAGCCCTGAATAAAGCGTAAAATATTGCTGGCGGTGATATCAAGCGGATTCAGTACCATGTCGACACCCATACGCTCAATTAAATCCTTGTAGCTTTCGTGGCTGACTTTGGAAATAACGTCTTCAATACCGTGCTGCTTAGCGGTTAGAGCCAGCAGCAGATTTTCTTCGTCGTAGCCTGTGGCAGTAACAAAGGCATCCATTTCGTTCATATTTTCTTCTTCCAGCAGAGGAATGTCTGTACCGTCGCTGTGAAGCACCATCACATTGTTCAAATGGGTGGAAAGGTAACGGCACCGTTCCATGCTTTTTTCGACCAGTTTTACAGCAACCCCAAATTCTGAAAGCTTTTCTGCCAGATAAAAACCGGTCTTTCCACCGCCGATAATCATAACTTTCTGCAGATTGGTGTACTTGCCTTTTTCGTGAACACGTTTATTCAACTCGATAATTTGATCTTTTTCGCCGATGACGTAGAGATAGTCTCTTTCTCTGATATCATCATCCCCGTGCGGAATGATGACTTTACCGTTTCTGGAAATTGCGGCGATGAGCATATTTGGCATGACCTCGCGCACCTGTGGAATGGAAAGCCCTACAAGCTTATTGAATTTTCTTGCTGGGAATTCAATAAGGGCGATTTTGCCGCTGGTAAAAATACCGTTGCTCAAGGTATACTTTTCGGCAAGATATTTGTAGATTTCCAGCGTAATGGAAAGGTCAGGGTTGACGATGGAATCGATACCCATGGTTTCCTTGATGAATCCAAACTGGTTCATATGCTCCGGGTCTCTGACCCTTGCAATAACACGCCTGCAGCCCAGTTTTTTTGCAAAGGAGGCGATGACCATATTGGTTTCATCGTTATCTGTAGCAGCCAGAAGATACTGGAAATCCTTGATATCAAGATTCTTCAGTACGCTAATATCTCTGGCATCTGCATTGATTGTCATGACGTCAAGCTGCTGAGAAAGTTTCTGCAATACGTCGTTGTTCTTATCTATAATTGTAATGGCATAATCTCCGCCCAGCAGGGCTTCCGCAACGCGAAAACTCAGTTTGCCGGCGCCGACAATAGCTACATTCATCATAACTTATTTCCTCTTCATTTCCATCAAAATATTGGCATTTGCCTATATACATAACCCCTATTGTAATTCAAATGTTTCTAATTTGCAAGTAGGTGATGCAAATATATTTTACGGCTACATGAAAACCTTTTACAACCTCCGATATTGACAAATCTTGCTCATCTGTGTATTTTTGTCAATGAATGCTGGTCATCTTGGGGTGAAACGGTCGATTATTTATATTAACATTGACAAGATTGACCGAAATTCGGAAATCTGTCAATTTTGTCAATGTTTTGGGGCTGAAATGTTGACTAAATTGACAAAAAAACGGAAAGTTGTCAATTCTGCCAAAGTAGTGCCCTGAAATGACAAGAAAATCCCTTGTTTTCTCAGCACTTATTGACAAAAACATAAAAAAACCAAGAATTTGGCAATGTTCCTCTATGTCTCTTATTTGTTAGAACTTTCATGCATCTGCTGTGAGTAAGGCGCGTGCAAAACTTGCCAACAAAAGGCGACCTGTGATACAATGAATTTCAAGGAGTGAGGATATGAAAATAAAATGTTTTGTAAGCGGAGCCCTTTTGAGCAACGGATATGTGATTTACCAAAGGGAGGGCGGCTACTGCTATATCATAGATCCGGGCTACAGCCCGAAGAAATTTATTGGATTTATCCGTGAAAAGGATTTGAAACCTGCCGGCGTTTTGCTGACTCATCTGCATCACGACCACACCGGCGCTGCAGAAACAGTAGCAGAGGCGATGGACTGCCCGATTTATATGCATGAGGATGACGCTTTTGTTTATCGGGGCAGCGTGGATTGTCATCTGAAAGATGGAGAGACCCTCGACCTTGAAGGTGAAACTTTACGGGTAATTCACACGCCGGGACACACCAAGGGAAGTATTTGTCTGATGAGCCAGAAGAGTAGAGTCTGCTTTACCGGAGATACGATTTTCGATACAGACCTTGGACGCACCGATCTTGCGGGAGGCAGTGAGGAGGATATGCGCCGTTCTGTACAGGAGATTATTGACAAATGGGAGAATGACATTACCATCTATCCCGGACATGACAGCGGCTGCAATATGAAAAAGGTAAGAGTTTACAACACGGAATTTTTAGCATTGAGGGACGGACATGAACGATAAGAACATCAGAATGGTCGCGCTGGATCTTGACGGTACGACCTTAGACCCATATGGAAAGATTACAGAAAGAACGGTAGCAGCGTTTAAAAGAGCGATGGAGCAGGGCGTGCATATCGTTATTTCCACCGGCAGAACCTTTCAGTCTCTGCCGAAGCAGCTTTTTTCTATAGATGGTCTCGAATACGTGGTGACCTCCAACGGCGCGCACATTACAGAACTTGCCTCCATGGAGCGAATTTACGAAAACCTGCTTCCTCCTGAGTCAGTGACTGCAGTGGTCGAACTGATTCGCCAAAAGGGCAGAACTCACATTTCCGTGGAAACTTTTATCGACGGACACGCTTATATTGACAAGGATGAATACGAGGAGATTATAGCAGAGGGTTCTACTTACCGTGACGCAGCTTATATCAGAGATACCCGAAATCCGGTGCCGCAGATTTTAGATTACATGATGGCACACAAGGGCGAAATTGAGAATATCAGCCTGAATTTTGAGTTTTTGGAAGAAAAGGCCGTATGGCGGGAAGAACTGGCGCAGATACCGAATCTGACTCTGACGACTTCTTTTATTCATAACATCGAAATGGGAGGCGTAAATACCAGCAAGGGCACGGCGCTGACTTTTCTCATGGAGCGTCTTGGGGTATTGCCTGAGGAGCTTATGGCTGTGGGGGATAGTCCCAACGACGGGGAAATGATGGAACTGGCGGCTTTGGGAGTGGCAATGGCTAACGGTACGGAAGAGACCAAAGCTATGGCAGACTACGTGACTGCAAGCAACGCTGAGGATGGTGTAGCAAAGGCAATTGAGAAATTTGTGCTATAATTTATATGATTTAAGGGAAAAGAGATGAATTTGGGATTTTCTTATGTGGGTCTTGTCTTTTTGGCAATGCTGATGGTGCCCAATTTGATTTGGAGCCGCAATAAACCGGTAGGTTATGAGAACTATGTCGGCAGCGAAAATAAAATTCTGTTGGCATTTGAGCGAGTAGGAGAAGTAGCAGTAACTTGTTTGGCACTGATATTTACAGATTTTAATGTAGGGCAGGTGTCCGGCAGGACATTGATTTTGGCGGGAGCTTTTCTACTTCTGGTATTATATGAAGCATTTTGGATTCGCTACTTCAAAAGCGAGAAAACCATGGCGGACTTTTACAGCAGTCTTCTCGGCATTCCCGTAGCAGGCGCAAGCCTGCCGGTTTTTGCATTTGGACTGCTGGCGGTATATGGGAAAAATATATTGCTGCTGGTTGCGGTCATCACGCTGGGAATCGGACATATTGGTATACATCTGGGGCATAAGAGGGAGATTGAACATAATGATAACTTCAAGAGAAAAAGATAATATGTTAAAGGTGAATATTACAATTAGAGAGGAACAGGAAAAGGACTATCGCAGGGTTGAAGAAATCACCAGAGAAGCTTTTTCCTATCCTGGCAGAATAGAGGATGGAGGGATTGGCTGTCCATATGAGCACTGGATGGTGCATGAGTTGAGACGGAGAGATGGAATACCAGGTCTTAGTTTAGTTGCTGAAATAGATGAAACCATCGCAGGACATGTCATTTGCAGCAAGGCAGAAGTAAGAATGGAAGATAGAACGATTCCTGTTTTGAATTTTGGACCAATTAGCGTATTGCCAGAGCTACAGAGGAAAGGTGTTGGAAAGGCACTCCTTACTGGGATGATTGCTAAAGCAAAGAAAATGGGTTTCGGAGCAATTCTATTCTTTGGCAGACCGGAGTACTATCCGCAGTTTGGCTTTAAAGAGGCGTATACGTGGGGTATAACGGATTTAAACG
Source organism: Anaerotruncus sp. 80 (assembly GCF_009936115.1). Taxonomy (NCBI): domain Bacteria; kingdom Bacillati; phylum Bacillota; class Clostridia; order Eubacteriales; family Oscillospiraceae; genus Anaerotruncus; species Anaerotruncus sp. 80. The sequence continues at coordinate 77,327 of NZ_QWES01000017.1, read as the reverse complement.
GAAATCATTATCCCGCATTTATGGGAATGGAACTTATTCCTGGATATCTTTCTTCTGCTAAAGGCGGCAAATACTATGAATCAGATATTTACGATGATGAACTGAATGCTAAGCGTGTAAAAGCTTATGACGAGGAAAATTTTCCTTTCATATAGCAATAAGGAGAAGATGATATGATTCGATATGCAAATATGAATGACTTTGAAGTTCTGAAACAGTATGAACACGGAGTTTCTGAAGAGGAACTTAGAAACTGTATAGAATCAGGAAGAATTCTCGTTATGTTCCAGGCGAACACATTTGCCGGCTGGCTGCGGTACAATTTGTTCTGGGACAGCATTCCTTTTATGAATATGTTGTTTTTTCTGGAAGGTTACAGAGGTAAAGGCTATGGCACACAGTTAACGGATTATTGATTGTGGGGCTTTGCTGCTTTCCGGTGAGCCTCTGGAAATTATTTTGCAAAAAAATTGGTAACACAGAAAGGAAGTCTATGAAAATAGCTATTACACAGAATTTTTACGACCAGATGGCAAGTCAATACGATAAGCTGTTTCAGAATTGGGAGGAAACAACCAAAGAACAAGCGGCGCTTTTAGATAAGATTTTTAAAGGTTACGGCTTTGATACTGATGCAGAGATTCTCGACTGCGCATGCGGCATTGGTACGCAGGCTGTAGGTATCGCACAAAAAGGTTATAAAGTAACTGCTTCGGATCTCAGCGAGGGGGAGCTTGCAGAGGCGAAAAAGAGAGCTGCGGATAATCATGTAGATATTGTATTTACTCAGGCGGATTTCTGTGCTTTATCCAAAACTTTTGATCGGCAGTTTGATATCGTCATCGCAATGGACAATGCGCTTCCACATATGCTTTCCCATGAGGCGCTGGCAAGTGCGGTAAACAGCATTTCAGACCGTACAAAATCCGGCGGTATTTTTGTCGCAAGCATTAGAGACTATGACAGCATTCTTGCGGAAAAACCGACTTATTCGCCGCCATACATTCACAAAACCGAGGGTGGTCAGCGGGTTTCTTTTCAGACATGGGATTGGAATGGCGACCATTATCAGTTTACCCAATATATCATCGAAGATGAGGGAGAACCGCGAATCAGCAAGTTTGCCTGTGAATACAGAGCAGTGCGCAGACAGGAACTGACAGATTTACTCCTTGCCGGCGGATTTTGCGAAGTTATCTGGAAAATGCCGGAAGAAACTGGATTTTATCAGCCAATTGTGGTTGCGAGGTGAAAAGATATGGATATCTTCATACAGGGAATCGGATTTCTGGGCGTAATTGCCTTTATCGTTTCTTATCAAATCAAGTCCAATAGGGCGCTGTACATATTTCAGCTTTTAGGTTCGCTGCTTTTCTGCATTCAGTTTTTCATGCTGGGTGCGTACAGCGGCTGTTTGAGCATGTTGCTTAATATTCTGAGATATGCGCTTTTGACAAAGTACAATGAATGGAAATGGGTGCAGAGGAAAGAACTTGCGTGGGCATTTTGTGCTGCCTTTGCAGTGGTTCTGATTTTTACATGGGCAGGTCCTGTTACCATTTTGACATTTTTAGCGTCATCGGTTAGTACAATTTTCTATTGGACCAATAATGCGAAGATGATAAGAGGGGCTAATTTGTTCTGTGCATCACCTTGCTGGCTGATTTACGATATCTATGCCGGCTCGTGGGGCGGCGTTCTAAATGAAGCCATCACTTTAACTTCAATTATCGTATCTGTGGTGCGGTTTGGCTGGAAAGCCATGGGCGACCCGGATTCGGAGTTTCAAAAGTGATTTATAGATGAAAAAACAGTAGACGGATACCTGTAAAAATAGGTGTAATTTAAGTGGGTAAATTGGGATTTGCAGGAGAATTTGAAAATGATTGAAACAGAGAGTCTTATTCTTGATAAGGCGGAGTTTTCGGATTGGAAAGAAATGTATTACAATGTTTGGTCTCAACCGGAAAGTGCAAAATACATGTCTTGGAGTATTACTACAAACGAAGATGATGCCAAAATACGGATGATAAAAACTATTGCATTTCAAAAAGAGCATGATACATATTTGGTTTATGAAAGGGCAAGTGGTAAGGCGATTGGCTTTGCCGGCGTAGAAAAGATTGGTCCTTGCACCTATCAAGAAGCAGGGATATGTTTAGGTCCCAATTATGTACGGAAAGGGTTTGGAAAACAGATTCTTTGGGGGTTGATTCAATATTGCAAAAAGGAGTTTGATGCAAAAGAATTTATTTATTCGACAAGAGAGGAAAACAGAGCATCTAATCTTTTGGCAGAGTCATTTGGTTTCTCGATGATTTCTACAGTAACTGAAATAGACGGCAAAGACGGACATCGTTATAATCTTTTACAATATAGCTTAAAGTTATAATTCTCAATTTATCTGGTAAAATCTGTTGAAAAGGGCACTAAGCCATACATAAGATAATGATTGTGTGAATATGTGTTTTTCTTGCTTTTTCCTTGTACTTCGCGGGGAAATGTCATATAATGAAATCTATGGGCAATGAACTATTGAAAGGACATGATACAGTAATGGATAGTGAAAAGATAAAAGAAGGTGTCCGCTTGATTCTTGAGGGAATCGGCGAAGATATAAATAGGGAAGGACTGAGGGAAACGCCGGAGCGGATTGCACGTATGTACGAGGAACTTGCAGCTGGATATACCGACAGTGCACAGACGCATCTTGCCAAGCGGTTTCATGTGGAAAACAGCGACATGATTTTGGAGAAAGATATTCATTTTTATTCTTTCTGTGAACACCATATGCTTCCTTTTTATGGAAATGTAGCTGTAGCATATATTCCAAATGGTGAGGTTGTAGGACTTTCCAAGATTGCCAGAACTGTGGAGGTTTTCGCAAAGCGATTTCAGCTGCAGGAGCGGCTTGCAGCGCAGATTGCTGACGCTTTTATGGAAGAATTGCAGCCCAAAGGAGTCATGGTGCTCATCGAAGCAGAGCATATGTGTATGACCATGCGAGGCATTAAAAAATCGGGTGCAAAGACTGTGACAGTGGTTACCAGAGGTGCGTTTGAGCAGGATGAGAAGCTGCAGAATCGTTTCTTTCAGGTGATGGGCAAGTGATGGAACACATGAAGCGAGTAAATCGAATCATCAGGCACCCGCTTTGGCAGGGAGCGATGGCGCAAATTGAGTCTATGGAAGAGACTCGTGTATATTGTAAGCACGATTTGACTCATTTGCTGGATACAGCAAGGCTGGCATGTATCGAAAATCTGGAAGAAAGTCTCGGAGTCAGCAAGGAATTGATTTATGCGGCGGCGCTGCTTCACGATATTGGACGAGGTCTGGAGTATGTGCAGGGCATATCGCATGATGAGGCAAGCTGCGCACTGGCAGGTACGATTTTGAGTGAAACCGGCTTTTGCGAAGGGGAATGCGCTGCAATTATTGAGGCGATTGGTGCCCATAGACAGCCGGATACCAGATTACGACCTGATTTAGCGGGACTTTTGTATCGTGCAGATAAAGGTTCACGAAATTGTTTTTATTGTAAACAACAGGACGTCTGTAACTGGAGTGAAGATAAGAAAAACAAGGAGATCAAAGACTGAAATGAAAATTGGAAATAGAGATTTTGACTTTGTAAATAGCTGCTATATCATGGGAATCCTTAACGTCACGCCGGATTCCTTTTCTGATGGAGGAAAGTGGAACGACCTGACGCAGGCGAAAGCGCATGTGGCACAGATGATTGATGAAGGTGCCGACTTAATCGACATCGGCGGAGAGTCCACAAGACCGGGGCATATGCAGATTAGCATAGAGGAGGAAATCCGGCGGGTGGTACCGTATATTAAAATGGTAAAGGAAAATTTTGATGTGCCGGTTTCCATCGACAGTTATAAGCCCCAGGTTGTCGAAGCGGCGTTGAAAGCGGGTGCGGACATGGTCAACGATATCTGGGGACTGAAATATGATGTGCAGATGGCGGAGCTGATTGCTGCGTATGATGTTCCTTGCTGCCTCATGCATAACCGGGAAAAAGCCGAATACGAGGATTTTATGGCAGATATGTTGGAAGACATGCGAGAAACGTTGGAAATTGCACAGGTAGCAGGAATTTCAAAAGACCAGATTATGCTGGACCCAGGTGTAGGCTTTGGAAAAACATATGAGCACAACCTCATTGCGGTAAACCGACTGGAAGATCTGTGTGCCCTTGGCTATCCAGTGCTTCTTGCGACTTCCAGAAAATCTATGATTGGAAATGCGCTCAATCTACCAGTAGAGGAGCGTGTCGAAGGAACGGTAGCAACGACAGTCATGGGTGTGATGAAGGGCGCAGCCTTTGTTCGTGTCCACGATATCAAAGAAAATTTCAGGGCGATTCAAATGACCCTTGCGATTATGGGAGAAGGAAAATGAAAAAGTACGATGAAATTCATATAGAAAATCTGCAGTTTTTTGCCAATCATGGCGTTTTTTCCGAGGAGACTGCACTGGGACAAAAGTTTGTTGTGTCCGCTGTGCTTTATAGTGATTTGCAGAGTGCAGGAAGAAGCGATGACCTGACAGAATCCACTCATTATGGGGAAGTATCACAGTTTATGGTAGGATTCCTGCAGGAACATACCTATAAACTTATAGAGGCTGCGGCAGAGCAGCTGGCATGGGCTGTTCTTGAGGCATTTCCGCTGGTACGCGGCATTTCCCTGGAAATCAAAAAGCCATGGGCGCCGGTAAAGCTGCCGCTCGACTATGTATCGGTTAAAATCACCAGATTCTGGCATCGCTGCTATATTGCACTGGGTTCTAATCTGGGGGATAAGAAAGGTTATTTGGACATGGCAGTTTCTCGTCTCTCTCAGTCAGAGGGTTGCCGTGTCAAGAAGGTTGCAGATTATATCGTTACCGAACCTTACGGCGGTGTAGAGCAGGACGATTTTCTCAACAGCTGTTTGGAACTGGAAACCCTGCTTTCGCCTGCAGAACTGCTTACGCTTCTTCATGAGATAGAGGCTGCGGCTGACAGAAAGCGGGAAATCCACTGGGGACCGAGAACACTGGATTTGGATATTTTGCTCTACGATGATTTGGTAATGGACAGCGAGGCGCTTACGATTCCTCATGTGGAAATGCATAAGCGAGACTTTGTGCTGACACCTCTGGCGCAGATTGCACCCTGGGTGCGGCATCCGGTGTTTGGAAAGACCATCAAAGCGTTGAAGGAAGAATTATAAATTGTATGAAAAAAACTAAAGGGTTCTTTTAGCTATGCCAATATAAGCCGGGCATCACTTTTTCAGGAAGAAAAATGTGTGGACATATAAACGCCACACATTTAGTGATTTTTTGGAACAGACTAAGCTGACAGATTTTTAAATTTTTGTCAGTTTTGTCTGTGTTTCTATCAAAAATCCTGACAGAACTGACAATTATTTTTGATTTTGTCAGTTCTGTCAGGATTTCAGGCGTATTAAGATGGGGTTCTTCACGATTTGCTGACAAAATCCTGCATGCTGCTATCATTTTGTCAGTATTGATGGTTCATGATACTTTTCATGCGTTTGCCGTGTTAGGCAAGCGATGGAACCGTGGCAATGAGAAACGTCTGTGCTACAATAATTTCAAATGTTAATTTGCGTTGCTTGCAGCAACGGACGGTTCCTTATACAATCGCCTTATCGATTGAAAAAGGAGGAAATCTAAAAATGTTAAACGAAAATATTAAGACAATTAGAAAATCAAAAGGACTTTCTCAAGAGGAACTTGCAGTTAAGCTGAATGTGGTGAGACAAACGATCTCTAAATGGGAACAGGGATTGTCAGTACCGGATTCGGATATGCTAATCGCCATATCAGAGGTCTTTGAAACGCCAGTCAGCGCTTTGCTTGGAGAAACCATTGCTGAGACAAAGGTCGATGACCTAAAAGTAATTTCTGAAAAGCTGGAAATTATAAACCTGCAGCTGGCAAAGCGGAAGAATGCAAGAAGAACGCTGATTCACTGGCTGCTTATTACATTGTCTGCGGTTATCATAATCATTTTTGCCTTTCTAATCGTTTCCGTCAGTCCTTACTTAGGTTGGAACTATAGCGATCCGGAAACTGCGGTATTAGGCGTAGCCTTTCACTCGCTTGAGTGGCTGTTTGTTAGAATCGCACCGATTATTTTAATAGGAGCAATCGTTGGAATTTTTCTGACTCGAAAGAAAGGCTAAAAAGTCTATACAGTGCTTTGGAGGAAAACACAATGCTAAAGCAGATTCAATACTTCCAGGCGGTGGTTTGCTGCGGCAGATTTACATCTGCTAAATCCAGTAGCTTGGCGCAATAATCTTATAGAAACCGCTGAAAGTTGGCATATTTCGGAGAGGTAACGCAAGGATTTATAAAATAAGCAGTGAAGTTGGCGTCCATAGCTTATGCACCATCGTCAATAATGAACTTCAAACTAAACGCAGCCAAAACCAACAAAATAAACCCTTGCAAATCTTACTTCTTTTAGGTATACTATTTGAGGTAAACGAAAAATATATGCAGCGTTGAAGAAGAGGAGTAAGCGAGAAAACACTCTACAGAGAATAAGGTTCATAGGCTGAGAGACCTTAGAGAATGTGTCCGCCGAAGGTTGCTTTGGAGCTGTTTTGGAAATGAGAGTCATCTGGACTAGCTTCAGATGGAACAAAGGTGGTACCGCGGAATAATTTCGTCCTTTGTGAGTGCATGCTCACAGAGGACTTTTTTATTGCCTGCTGGAGCTTGGCGCACCCGAAAAACAAACTATAGAAAGAAGGAGATTCCAATGGAAAAAAACTTAGCAAAGACCTATAATCCGAAGGATTTTGAGGATCGCATTTACGAGATGTGGGAGAAAAACGGCGCTTTCCGTGCTGAGGTGAGAGAAGACAAGAAGCCGTTTACTATTGTCATGCCGCCGCCAAATATTACAGGACAGCTGCATATGGGACATGCACTGGACCAGACTTTGCAGGATGTACTGACTCGCTGGAAGAGAATGCAGGGTTACAGCGCACTGTGGCTGCCGGGTTCCGATCACGCCAGCATTGCAACGGAAGTAAAGGTTGTAGAAAAGATTAGAAACGATGAAGGAAAAGAGAAGGAAGATCTGGGCAGAGAAGAATTTTTAAAGCGTGCCTGGGCATGGAAGGAAGAATACGGCGGCAGAATCACAAGACAATGCCGTAAGCTGGGAGATTCCTGCGACTGGAGCAGAGAACGATTCACCATGGATGAAGGCTGCAACAAGGCAGTCAGACATTTCTTCGTTCATTTATATAACAAGGGACTCATTTACAGAGGAAACCGTCTGATTAACTGGTGTCCGCAGTGCGGTACATCTCTTTCCGACGCCGAAGTAGAGCACGAGGACAAGAATGGACAGTATTGGTATTTCCGCTATCCTGCTGCAGAAGAAGGCGGCAAGGAAATGGTCGTTGCAACCTCAAGACCTGAGACTATGTTCGGCGACGTTGCCATTGCCGTACACCCAAGCGATGAAAGATATAAGGATATGGTAGGAAAGAAAGTCATTCTGCCACTTGTTGGCAGAGAAATTCCTGTCATTGCAGACCCTTACCCGGATCCGGAAAAAGGAACCGGCGCAGTTAAGATTACGCCGGCCCACGACCCTAACGACTTTGAAGTAGGGCAGCGTGCAGGACTAGAAAATCTTTGCTGTATCAACGAAGATGCAACAATGAACGCCATGGCAGGAAAGTACGAAGGCATGGACAGGTACCAGTGCCGCAAAGCATGGGTAAAAGACCTGGAAGAAGCGGGCTACCTTGTGAAGACCGAGGAGAAGGTTATTCCGGTAGGCGAGTGCTACAGATGCCACACTGTCATCGAGCCAATGCTTTCCGATCAGTGGTTTGTCAAGATGGAAGAACTGGCAAAGCCTGCTATTGAAGCTGCAAAGAGCGGTGTGCTGACTCACGTGCCTGAACGTTTTGAAAAGACTTATCTCCATTGGCTGGAAGAAATCAGAGACTGGTGCATTTCCCGGCAGCTTTGGTGGGGACACAGAATCCCGGCATGGTACTGTCAGGAATGCGGAGAACTGATTGTAGCGGAGGAAGATCCAACCAAGTGTCCAAAGTGCGGTTCTGCCGATTTAGCGCAGGACGAGGACGTTCTTGATACCTGGTTCTCATCTGCGCTGTGGCCGTTTTCCACACTGGGCTGGCCGGAAAAGACCAAGGAACTGGAATACTTCTATCCGACCGACGTATTGGTAACCGGATACGACATCATTTTCTTCTGGGTCATCAGAATGGTATTTTCCGGCTGTGAAGCCATGGGAGAATCTCCGTTCCATCACGTATATATTCACGGACTGGTTCGTGACGCAGAAGGTCGCAAGATGAGTAAGTCCCTTGGAAACGGCATCGACCCGCTGGAAGTAATCGACCAGTACGGCGCAGATGCTCTGCGTTTTATGCTGACTACAGGTATTACGCCAGGTAACGATATGCGTTTTAAAACCGACAAGCTGGAATCTGCTAGAAATTTCGCCAACAAACTTTGGAACGCTTCCAGATTCGTTATCATGAACCTTAAGGACGAAGAAGGCAACTTTAAAGAACTGGCAAAATGCTGCGCTGACTGCTGCGGCATGGCTTGCGGAGACACTACAAACTTTGCAAATATCGCACTGCGCGATGAAGATAAATGGATAATCAGCAGAGTCAACGACGCTGCCGACTATGTGACAAAGGCGCTGGAAAAATATGACCTTGCGCTGGCGGGACAGAGAGTTTACGAACTGATCTGGAACGAGTACTGCGACTGGTATATCGAGCTGGTAAAGAAAAGACTCTGGGGCGACGATGAAGAAGACAAGAAGGTTGTCAGATTCGTTCTGGTTATGGTTTTGAAGAACATGCTGGAAATGCTGCACCCGTTCATGCCGTTTATCACAGAAGAAATCTGGTCCTTCCTGCCGCACTCCGACTGCGAAAGAGAGGAGAATCCGAACTGCTTCCTGATTCAGGCGAAATGGCCGGAATTTGCAGAAGAAAGGCGCTTTGCAGCAGAAGAGGAAAAACTGGAAATCGCTATGGAAGCTATCGGCGCAATCAGAAATATCCGTGCTGAAACTGACGCAAAACCGAGCAAGCAGCTGCGTGCAGTGATTTTGGCGCAGGGAGAAAAGATGGAAATTATCAAGGGCGGCGAGAGATATATCAAAGACCTTGCCAACATCAGTGATATCAAATTTGTAACTGACAAGTCGGAAGTGCCAGAAGAGGTTATGTCTGCCGTCATCGCAGGAATCGAAATCTTTATTCCGCTGGATGACCTTGTAGATTTTAATGCTGAGTTTGATCGTCTGACCAAGGAAAAGAAAAAGCTGGAAGGTGAAGTAAAGCGCGTTTCCGGCAAGCTTTCTAACCAGGGATTCCTTGCAAAGGCACCTGAAAAGGTGATCAACGAGGAAAAAGAAAAACAGGCAAAATATGAAGATATGCTGGCCAAGGTAGAGGCGAGACTCGCTATGGTCGCAAAGAAAGTGAACAAATAAGATGGATGCAATCAGCAAAATCAGTGAATTTCAGAAATTTGGCTGGGTGCTGGGGCTGGAACGAATGAATGTGCTTCTTGAAAAGCTGGGCAATCCTCACGAGGATTTAAAAGTGCTTCACGTTGCAGGAACCAACGGCAAAGGCTCTGTCTGCAGGTATCTCTATGAGATTCTGCAGGCAGCCGGCTACCGGTGCGGGCTGTTTACTTCGCCTTTTCTGGAGGTATTCAACGAACGAATCGAATTTGACGGCAGCTTTATTTCCGATGCGGATTTGCAGCGGTGCAGCGACGTCGTCCTTGCAATGACAGAAGAAATGGTTGCAGAAGGTCATGAATCACCGACAGAATTTGAAGTGATTACTGCCGTTGCTTTTCTCTATTTCAAAGAAAAGAATACGGATTTTGTAGTGCTGGAAGTAGGACTTGGCGGTAGGGGCGACTCCACCAATGTAGTAAAGCGGCCGCTTTGCAGCATTATTACCTCTATTTCACTGGACCACACAGACAGGCTGGGCGAGACCATCGAGGAGATTGCTGCAGAAAAGGCGGGAATTATCAAAGAAGGCTGTCCGGTTATTACCGGTGTAGAAAATGAGGAAGCCATGTGGGTACTGAAGCACAAGGCCATCGAAAAGCATACGCCGATTTTTGACGCACTGCAAAGTCCGTTTGAAATTCTGGAAGAAACGGTAGAAGGTACTCGCGTTCGTGCTGAAGTCCTAAAGGAAACCTACGAGTTTACGATTTCTATGGTTGGGCGTCATCAGGTGCAAAATGCGTTGACAGCACTGACTGCAATCGCTCTGTTAAATAAACGAGGAGATTTCACAGTTACCGATGAACAGATTGCAGAGGGCTTTAAGCGGGCAAAGCAAATCGGACGCTTTGAAATCATGGAAAAAGAGCCTTTTGTAATCTTAGATGGCGCTCACAATCCGGGTGGGGCAAAGGCGCTGAAAGAAACCGTCCTTCGCCACTTTAAAGATAAAAAAATCCTCATGGTGACCGGTATTTTAGCAGATAAGGAAGTGGAGGAAGTTCTAGACTCCTTTATGGATATAACTAAGGATTTTATAGCCACAGAGCCGGACAATCCGAGAAAACTGCCGGCAGAAGAACTGGCAGAAAAGATGCAGAAAAGGGGAGGTCATGTCCACTGCTTTAGCAAGGCAGAAGAGGCGGTCAGCTGTGCGCAGGGGTTATACGAAGCGTATGATGTAATATTATTCACAGGTTCATTATATTTGATTGGAAAGATTAGAGGACTTATCAATGAAAAAGGAGTCAGAGAAACTTAACAAGATTATTTTGTTTTATAATCCAAATTCCGGAAGCGGCATGTTCAAGAACAATCTGGACTATATCATCGGTCGCTGCCAGGACGCAGGTTATCTGGTGGTGCCGGTGCGGGCGGCTCACGGTACAGTGATTGCTGATTTTTTGGCGGAAATCAGCAGAGAAGGTACGCAGAATGAATACAGGCAGATTATCGCTGCCGGAGGCGATGGCACCATCAATGTATGTGTTAACGCTATGATACGAAATGATATCTATCTGCCGCTGGCGATTTTTCCTGCAGGAACGGCGAATGACTTTGCGTATTACTTCAATATCCCCGGCGATATAGAGCGCATGGTGGACATCGCTCTTGGGGATAATTATACCTATGCCGATGTGGGAAAGGTCAACGACCGTCACTTTATCAACGTGGCAGCCATGGGGCAGGTTGTGGACGTCAGCCAGAAGACCGACCCAACCTTAAAGAATACTATCGGTATTTTGGCATATTATCTAAAGGGACTGTCCGAAGTGCCTAACTTGAAGCCAATTAAGGTGACTCTGACGACGCCGGAAAAAGTTTACCGCGAAAAGATGTATTTTATGGTGGTGATGAACGGAAAATCGGCAGGCGGTTTTAAGAAAATTTCACCGGATTCAGAGATTAACGACGGACTTCTCGACGTCATTCTGTTTAGGAACATGGGACTTTTGGAAATGCCAGGGGTTTTCGTGAAAATTTTACAAGGAAACCATCCGTCCAGCAAAAGAGTGCTGCATTTTCAGACCAACAGCCTGAAAATAGAAGCGTCCAGCGATTTACCGACGGATATTGACGGTGAACACGGTGAAAAACTGCCGCTGACTTTCAGCGTTTTGCACAATCGACTAAAAATCTTTACTTTGGAAGACAATATGGGAGAGGAAACGATATGATGCGTTTGATTTTGAGACAGACAGATGCGTATGAGAAATTGGTTCAGTTTTTTGTTGAAAATGAGCTTGAATTTGACGGTGATGAGGAAGTGGATACGGATATCGTAAGATGCTTTGAAATTGTCCACGGTGCAGAGGAACACCTGGTAGGTGCAGTGGTTCTCGCAAAGAGAGAAGGCCGCTATATCATCGACGGCATTGCGGTGGATGCGCCTTATCGCAAGTTGAAAGTGGGCAATATACTGCTGCAGAAGGTGATTGATACGGTGAAGGAGCTTGGTGGGGATAGTCTTTATCTGGTAGCAAGAGCGCCAGGATTCTTCCGCGCTAACGGCTTTACTGCCATCGATCCGGAAACAGCCCCTAATTTCTTCGAGTGCAAGTACTGTCCGCAGTATCAGAAGAATTGCCACCCAGAGGTTATGAAACTGGAGATTGCATAAATGGATTTCGATTATGACAGAATTTTACAGGGCATTTTAGATATTGGAGAAGAGATGGTCTGCTGCGGTGCAGAAGTTAGTCGTGTGGAGGACAGCATTTTGCGCATGTGCGAAAGCTACGGCGCAGAGCGGATTAATGTGTTTATCATTACCTCCAACATTCAGGTAACTATGGAAGCACCAGACGGCAGAATTTTGACCCATATCAGAAGACTGATTCGCTATGATACTAATTTCGATCGCCTTGATTATCTCAATAATTTGAGCAGATATATCTGTGCGAATAAGCCGGACGTTTGCGAACTTCGACAAAAATTTGATGAGGTTTTGGCGCGTCCTAAACAGTCTGTTTGGTTGCATTTTATCGGCTGCATGCTGGGAGCTGGAGCTTTTGCTGTCTTCTTTGGTGGCAGTGTCAAAGATGGCCTAGCGTCATCGCTGATGGCGATTGTTATGGTCCTCTTTGAGTTGTTTTACGCAAAGCAGGAAAAAAATCAGATTGTATATCACTTTGTAGCATCGGTGGTTGCAGGTATTTGCGCGCATGTTTTTGTAGCGCTGGGCATTGGAGATCATGTGGAGATGCTCATGATTGGCGGAATTATGCTACTGATTCCTGGCATTGCATTGACCAACGCAGTGCGTGATATGCTGACAGGGGATATCGCTTCGGGGCTTTTACGCCTGTGCAATTCTCTTTTAATAGCAGCAGCGATTGCCTGTGGCTTTGCCCTGACTATTATACTCCTTGGAGGTGTCTTATGATTGTACAGCTGATTGTTGCTTTTCTGGGATCCATTGGATTTGCTCTTATGCTAAAAATAAAAGGCAGGCAGGTGTTGTATGCAGGTATCGGAGGGCTGGTTACATGGGGCATTTACCTTGCCTGTTTTGAATGGCTAGGCAGCAATTTTGAGGCAAATCTTATTGCATCTGTCTTTGTAGCAGTTTACGCAGAGGTTATGGCGCGGGTAAATCGCGCTCCTGCGACGATTTTTCTGACTGCTGCAGCAGTGCCGCTGATTCCCGGAGGTAGACTGTATTATACCATGTATGGTCTTGTCAGCGAAGACAAAGCCATGTTTGCTGAAAATGGAACCGCAGCAATTACAATTGCTCTTGCTATTTCGCTGGGGTTTGTAATTGTGACGGTGATGAACAAGTACTGGAATAAAGCTGCAGCAGCTTGGCGCAAGGATTCTTAGAAAAGGACCTTACAAAACTGTAAGCAATCTGTAACGAATATCTATGGAATACCCTTTTCTCATGGGATACAATGAAAGTATCAAATGGGAAAGGGGTGTTTTTTTATGAGAAAGCTATTTAAGGTTTGTTTGGTACTGGCGCTTGCATGCAGCATTGCTGCAGCGCCAACAGTGTACAGGGGCTATCAGCTGTACAAAACTGCGGTGGAAAAAGTACCCCTGGAAGAGAAAGTTTCTGAAATCAGAGAACGTGACGATTATGTACCTCTGTCAGAGATGTCCGATTATTTTGTGGAAGAGATTATAAAGTCTGAGGATAAACGCTTTTCCTGGCATTTTGGCATAGATCCTCTCGCTATTGCAAGAGCAGTAAAAAATGACATCATTGCGGGAAGCTTTGTAGAAGGTGGAAGCACAATTACGCAGCAACTTGCAAAGAATATGTATTTCGATTTTGAAAAGGTTATGGAGAGAAAGGTAGCGGAGGTCTTTGTAGCGTTTCACCTGGAGTGGGATTATTCCAAAGATGAAATCCTGGAAATGTATTTAAACTGTATTTATTTTGGAGAAAACTGCTATGGAATTAAGGAAGCGGCTGGCTATTACTTCGGCAAGACGCCGGATACGTTGACTTCGGCGCAGGCAGACAGTCTTGTTTATACGATAAAATGCCCTAATTTATACAATCCGGTAGCGCTGGCAGGGGAAACTAGCTAATTGGCATACTTTCTGCGTCTCAGAATACAATGTACTAATGTGAATTTCTGGGAGGGAAAATATGATAAATACGACGGACAGTAATAACCCTACAAACATAGCATGTATTCGGGGTGAAATCATAGATGGGCTGAAGCTGAATCATAAAACATATGGGGAAGCATTTTATACTTTTGAGGTGGGCATTGCCAGAAACAGCGGATACGAAGACCAAATTATTGTCATGGCTTCCGAACGGATTTTGAACACCATGCAGATTGAAGTCGGCATGTGGATTGAGGTACAGGGGCAGATTCGCACGTATAACGAAGATGTAGACGGTCACAACCGCTTAAATATTGTAGTCTTTGCAAGAGATATAGCTGAGGCAGAGGAATGCTTTGAACCTCTGAATCAGATTTATCTGGAAGGTTATATTTGCAAACCGCCTCTTGGGAGGACATCGCCTTTGGGGCGCAAAATCTGCGACATTATGCTGGCGGTCAACCGGCTTTACAACAAATCCGACTACATACCGTGCATTGCATGGGGTCGAAATGCGGTGTACTCATCAAGTCTTGAAGTGGGGGCAAAGATTGCCCTTCACGGAAGAATTCAAAGCAGGCAGTATAAGAAAAAATGTGAGGACGGCGATGTGATGGTCAAAACTGCCTTTGAAGTGTCTATTTTACAGATGGAAGAAGTGTAAACTGTTTTTTTCGTGAATTTCATGGATTTGAACAGAATTAGGTTGAATAGTCCATCTTTGTTGTGATACAATAATACGGTATTTTCAAAAACCGAAAGGAAGTGTACACATGTTTAACAGAGAAGGCGCAGATAACAGCACCTATAACGTAGAGAATTTTGAATTTATTAAGAAATCCTCTCCAGTTGTGGGGAATCTGATTGAAAAGGAATATAACAGACAGAAGAACAACATTGAGCTGATTGCTTCAGAAAATTATTGTTCTGAGGCGGTACTGGCTGCTTGCGGAAGCTGTCTTTCCTGGAAGTATGCAGAAGGCTATCCTTATGTGAGAACCTCCGGCAACACCAGCAGATACTATGGCGGAACCAAGTTTGTCGACGAGCTTGAGGAATACTGCTGCGATATGTGGAGAAAGGTATTTGACACCGATTACCACGTAAACGTGCAGCCACACAGCGGCTCTCAGGCAAACTTTGCAGCATATAAGGCAATTTTGCAGCCGGGGGATACCATTTTGTCCCTGAGTTTGGATAACGGTGGACATTTGACTCATGGATCCGGCGTCAACTTCAGCGGAAAGCTTTACAACATGGTATTTTACGATGTAGATGAGAATGGATTCATCGATATGGAAGACGTCAGAAAGAAGGCGCAGGAATACAAGCCGCAGCTGATTCTGACTGGTGCTTCCGCTTATTCCAGAATCATCGACTTTGCTGCTTTTGCCGAAATTGCAAAGGAAGCAGGGGCTTACTTTATGGTGGATATGGCACACATTGCAGGTCTTGTGGCAGGAGGTGCGCACCCATCTCCATTCGGTCATGCGGATATCGTAACCACCACAACCCATAAGACTTTGAGAGGACCAAGAGGCGGTCTGATCTTTGCTCGTCAGGATTTAGCAAAAAAGGTAGACAGCGCGGTGTTCCCTTATGCCCAGGGCGGTCCGTTGGAACACGTAATCGCAGGAAAAGCAGTGTGCGCGGAAGAAGCTCTTCGACCGGAATATAAGGAATATGCAGCGCAGGTTGTCGCTAACTGCAAAGCCTTTGCTGATGAATTCCTGAAACTGGGTTACAAGATTGTAACCGGCGGCACTGATAATCATGTATTTCTATTAGATTTACTGGAATTCCCGTTCAGCGGTAAGGATTTGCAGGATAAATTAGATGAAGTCGGCATTACCCTGAACAAAAATTGCGTGCCAGGCGAGAAACGTTCTCCGAAGGAAACCAGTGGTGTTAGAATTGGTACAGCGCCGATGACCACAAGAGGCTACAAGGAAGAGGATTTCAGAGAAGTAGCCAGAAAGATTGACGCAGTAATTAAAGAAATGCTGTAAAACAGCAGATATTTTAAATCAAAAGAAAGAGGACTGCTTTTGCACGGGAATTTGTGCATGAGAGCAGTTCTCTTTTGTATATGAAATTTATCAATCAGATTGTACAGTAATATAGGGGTAGGGGGTATATTTTTTAAAAAGTTGTGCAGGGAAAAGTTTTATAGTATTGATTTGCACAACTCTTGGCGGTGTCGGTTGTGCAAAATAGTTTTCTGAAGACTATCCTGCACAACTTCCAACAGACAGATCTGTATTTATCGTGGAATACAAACAGAAAGTTGTGTAAAACAGGCGGGAAATACCTATGATTGCACAACTTTTTTGCTGTTAAACGGTAAAAAATTGAAACGTTGTGCAAGACATCACTTATAGCATTAGTATGCACAACTTTTATGGTTGTCGGTTGTGCTAATAAGCGAAACATGGCTTCCTTTGCACAACGGTAACGTAGTTTTTGGTTCTATGTTAAATGTTGAGGTCGCTTCCTAACATTTATTATAGAATCCTTCCATTTCTTGCATAAAACATGGAATTGTGTTAAAATAAATTATGTATGCTCACGCGACAGCGAGCTAGGAGGAACAGAATGAGAATTTTATTGGACGGTATGGGTGGCGACCACGCGCCGGAAGTTATTGTAGAAGGTGCAGTTGCAGCAGCAAAAGAGATTAAAGATAAGATTACGATTATTGGTCATGAGGATAAAATCAGAGCATGCCTTGCAAAATACGGGACCATTTCTGAAAAGATAGAGGTCATTGACGCAAGCGAAGAAATTACCAACGACGAAGCTCCTGTCAAGGCGGTTAGAACTAAAAAGGATTCTTCTATCGTCAAAGGACTTAACATGGTGAAGAACAAAGAAGCGGATGTGTTCCTTTCGGCAGGAAGCACCGGGGCACTTCTGGCAGGAGGGCTTTTTATTCTGGGAAGAATTCAAGGAATCGACAGACCGACCCTGGCAACGGTTTATCCAGTCATCGGCATGCAGCCATCTCTTTTGGTAGATACCGGCGCTAACGCAGAGTGCAAGCCAGGCAATCTTTTAGAGTTTGCCACTATGGGCAGCATTTATATGGAAAAGGTTTTGAAGAGAGAGAACCCGACTGTAGGACTTGTCAATAACGGAACAGAAGAAGGCAAAGGTACTACTTTGACAAAGGCTGCCTATGAACTGCTTTCAAAGAGTAATCTGAACTTTATCGGCAGCATTGAGGCAAGAAGTCTGCAGGATGGCATTTGCGATATCATCGTTACAGATGGTTTTACGGGGAATGCAATCATTAAATTGACAGAAGGTATGGGTTTGATGGTACTTCGCGAGATGAAGCGCAGATTTCTGTCAACGACTAAGTCCAAACTTGGTGCGGTTCTTTTGAAAGATCAGCTTTCAGAAATTAAAAAAGAGTTTAACTACGCAGAATATGGTGGGGCGCCGCTTCTTGGCGTAAAGGGAGCCCTTCTGAAAATGCATGGCTCTTCTGATGCTCTGGCCGTAAAGCAGACCATCATGAAGGCAATCCCTTATGTGGAGGAAAATGTGGTAGATACCATACAGAATTCAGTTTTGGAGATTGAGGAGATACTAATCAGTGAATAACGGAGATTTTGAGAAGAAAATCCAATATATATTTAAAGATAAAGAACTTTTGAACAAGGCGCTGACCCACAGTTCCTTCTGCAGAGAGCATGGAACTGAGGTTAAAAATAACAACGAGCGGCTGGAGTTCTTAGGTGACGCTTTTTTTGACGCAATTATTAGTGTGGAGCTTTATAAGCTTTTGGAAAAAGTGGATGAAGGAAAACTGACTAAAACCAGAGCTCTTATTGTCTGCGAAAAGTCTTTGGCGCAGGTGGCAAGACGCCTTGACATTGGTGCATATTTGAATATGGGAAAAGGCGAAGAACACTCTGGAGGCAGACACAGAGAATCCATTCTTGCTGATGCAGTGGAAGCTGTAGTAGGTGCTATTTATTTAGATGGCGGTTTTGAAGAAGCCTTTCGCTTTGTTTCAAGAGAGTTTGCGAAGACTATTGAGGATGCCCTTGCAGGCAGAATATTTACCGATTATAAGACGCAGGTGCAGGAAGTTCTGCAAAAACGCGGAAAGAAGATTATCATTTCCTATCACCTGGACAGAGAGGAAGGTCCAGATCACGATAAAACCTTCTATGTCCATCTGTCCTGCAATGGCAAGGTGCTGGGGCGCGGGTCAGGCAAAAGCAAGAAAGAAGCGGAGCAAAATGCCGCAAGAGAAACCTTTCATCTGTTGTCAGAAAATCAGTTCTGATAAAGGCATGAAATTAGTATGAGACAAAGAAAAACATAACTTAGTAGAAAGAGGAAAGGTCAGTATGTATTTTAAGAGGCTAGAAATGCATGGGTTTAAATCCTTTGCTGAACCGGTAGTTATAGAGTTTCACGAGGGTGTAACTTGTATCGTAGGCCCCAACGGAAGCGGAAAAAGTAATATCAGCGACGCCATCAGATGGGTGCTCGGCGAACAGAGTCCGAAAGCGCTTCGCGGCGGAAAAATGGAAGAGGTTATCTTTGCAGGGACAGCCAGCCGTAAATCACGTGGGATGGCTGAGGTTACTTTAGTAATTGATAATTCGACAGGTATTTTGAACATCGACTATAACGAGGTAGCCATTACCAGAAGAATGTATCGCTCCGGCGAAAGTGAATATCTTATCAACAATAATCAGTGCAGACTGAGAGATATCAGAGAGCTGATTATGGATACCGGGATCGGCGTTGACGGATATTCTCTCATCGGGCAGGGTAAAATTGCAGATATTGTCAGCAACAAACCGGAGAGCAGACGAGAAATTTTCGAAGAAGCTGCCGGTGTTGTCATGTACAAAAGCAAAAAGGCAGAAGCTGAGAGAAAGTTGGAATCCACCGGCAATAATCTTGATAGAGTCAACGATATCGTTTCAGAGATTGAGGGACGAATCGATGGACTTCGGGAAGACAGTATTAAGGCAAAGGAATATCTGGAGCTGAAAGAGCGCTATCGTGATTTAGAAATCAATATCACACTGAAGAATATAGATAATATTCTGTCCAGGAATGATATTTATCAGAAAGACATTGCAGGACTTTCTGAAGAACTTGCGGAAATCACTGAGAAGAAGAAAAATATCGACAAGGAAGCAGAAGCTGATAGAGAAAAGAACGAACATCTGGAACAACTGGGCAACGAAGCCAGGGACAAGCTGTTACATATCGTGGAAGAGATGAACCGCCGTAGCAGCGAAAGTCAGTTGAGCAAGGAGCGCCTTTCCGGTATCGAAAAGGACAGCGCCAGATTGACAGGCGAAATTGAGGAACTGTCAGGTCGTCTTTCACGCGAAGAAGAAAATAAGGCGCAGCTTGAAAAATCTAAAGAAGAGATTGCGCGGAATCATGAAGAGGCAGCAGCACTGCTGCAGGAGCAGGTGACAGCACACAGTGCTTTGACACGTGAGGCTTCTGAGCTGACTGATACCATTGATAACAGCAGAGAAGAAATGTTTCGCCTGCATAATTTGAATGCTTCTAAAAAAAGTGAGGTAAAGAGTTACGAAAGTATTCGTGAGACTTTGCAAAAGCGCAAAGAGCAGCTCAATGAGGAAGCAAATGGTGCGGCAGAAAGCCAGGAAGAAAGCAATGGAATGCTTGCAAAGGCAGAGGCTGAAAGCCGTCAGAATGAGCAGTTGCTGGCCGAAATCAAGGCGAAGATTTCGGCACTGACGGAGGAAAGAAAACAGCTGGAACACCGAAGAAAGATGAGCGGTGCCAGAGTTGAGGAACTGAAGCTTTCCGGCAGTCAGAAGGTTGCCAGAAAAAAGACCATTGAAGAGATGGAAAACAATTATGAAGGCTATAACTATGCGGTAAAGTATATCATGCGCAGCGGACTTTCTGGTATTTCCGGCGTGGTTGCCGAGCTGATGGAGGTTCCAACAGGACTTGAAGTTGCTATAGAGACGGCACTTGGAGGACAGATGCAGAACATTATCTGTGATGATGATCCCAGTGCAAAACGTGCCATTGCAAAACTGAAAGAAAATAAAGCGGGACGTCTTACTTTTCTTCCAGCTGCTTCTATAAAAGGAGGCAGGGCAAAGATTGATCAGCGGATTGCTGCCGATTCCGGTTATAAAGGTCTTGCAGCGGACTGCATTACCTGCAGAGATGAATACAGAAATATATTTGAATATCTGCTGGGAAGAGTTGTAATTGCAGCGGATATGGACGCCGCAATCAGACTTTCCAAAATTTCAGGAACCGGACTTCGTTTTGTAACGCTGGATGGAGAAATTATCAATGTCAGCGGCGCTATCACCGGCGGTAAATTCAAGAACAAAACGGCTAATCTTCTTGAACGGCGCAGTGAAATTACGACTTTAGAGAGAGAAATCGAAGCCTTGAGAGCAGAACTTTCAGAAGCTGCGGAGGAGAACCGCAAAGCGGCAGAAAAAGCAGAGGTTCTTGACGGTGAACTTGCAGAATTACGTCAGCGTCAGAGAGATACAGAATTGAAACAGGTATCCTTTGCGGGCAGAATTACTGCGCTGAAAGATGCGCTTAACCAGATTACAGACAGCAGCGCAAGGTTTGCGCAGGAGCTTTCTTCCATTGAGAAAGACAGTAAAGACGCTGCGGCAACAGTAGAAACTCTCCTCGAAGAAATGAGGCAGGCGGAAACTCAAATTGAGACTCTAAATCACATGATTGAGGAAGCTATGGCTGCCTACGAGACCAAAAAGGCTGTCATTGATGAAGCAAGCGAAGGTATTACAAAGACCAGAATTGCCGCTACAGAATGGGAAAGCAAGAAGAACAATATAGAGAGCTTGCTTACGAGAATTTCTGAGACAGCAGAGGATTATCGTTTTCAGATTGAAACAAAAGAAAGACAGCTTTCAGCGCTGGGAGAAGAGAAGAACAGACTGCTCTTTGGCACAGACGGCGCAGAGGAAGATATCGCAAGGCTTGCAGAAGAAAAGCAAAATACAGAAAACTATATCGAAGAGATTGGAAGTCAGAGAAGTCTTTTGGCTGAAAAGCTCAGCAGTGTAACCAAGGAGCAGCAGGGATATAACGAGAGACTCAATAGCTGTCAGGATCAGAAATATCAGCTGGAGATCAAGGTTGCAAAGAACGAAACGCAGCTGGATACGCTGAAAGAAAGACTCTGGGAGGATTTTGAGATTTCCTACGCACAGGCAGTAGATTTGCGAAATCCAGATTTTGTCATGAGCACTTCTGTAAAGGAAAGCAGAGACATCAGGAATAGAATCAGAGAGCTTGGTGAGGTCAACGTGGGTGCCATCAAGGAATACGAAACGGTAAGTCAACGCTATGAATTCCTAACGAGTCAGCGGGCGGATATCCTGACCGCTATGGACGAGCTGCGGGGTATCATCACAGAGATGGATACCACCATTAAGACTAAGTTCAAGGAGAATTTTGATCAGGTTGTGGAGCGCTTCGAAGTCATTTTCCGCGAGTTATTCGGCGGCGGTCATGCAGAGCTTCGAATGGAAGATGAGAACAATCCGCTTGAATCAGGAATTGATATTATTGCGCAGCCGCCTGGCAAGAAGCTGCAGAACATCAATTTGATGAGCGGTGGTGAAAAAACTATGACTGCCATTGCACTGATGTTTGCGGTATTGAAAACAAAGCCGACGCCGTTCTGCATTTTGGACGAGGTAGAAGCAGCTCTGGACGATGCTAACATCGACAGATTTGCAAAATACCTGCGCAGGTTCGATAACATTCAGTTTGCGCTGGTTACTCATCAGAAGGCGACTATGGAACATGCAGACGTGCTCTATGGCGTAACCATGCCGGAGCAGGGAATTTCCAAGGTTCTTAGCCTGCGTCTTGGTGATGATTTTGCATTATAATTTGGATTAAGTAAAATACGGTGAAAACCGGAAAGGGATAAATTTATGGCATTATTTAAAGAGAAAAAAGGTTTTTTTGGTAAATTGTCCGAGCGAATCGGCGATGCCATCATGGGGAGACCAGAGATTGATGAAGACCTGATGGATGAACTGGAAGAAATATTAATTACATCGGACATCGGCATGGATACTACCATGAAAATCATGGAAAACCTGAGAGCGTATATCAAGGAAAACTACATCACAAAGCCTGAGAATATCAAGGAAGCGCTTGCCAAGGTCATTGCACAGCTGATGGACAAAGGTGAGAGGAACAAACTTTGCGCAGATACGCCTTTGGTGATTCTGATGATTGGAATTAACGGCGGCGGAAAGACTACGTCCATTGCAAAGATTGGGCATAAGCTGAGAAGCGAAGGAAAGACCGTACTGCTGGGTGCGGCGGACACATTTAGAGCAGCAGCAGGAGAGCAGCTTGAAATCTGGGGACAGAGAATCGGCGTCAACACTGTGCGCCACCAGGAGGGGGCAGACCCTTCGGCAGTTATATTCGATGCTATTCAGTCAGCAAAGGCTAAGGGCATGGATGTGCTGATCTGTGATACTGCAGGGAGACTGCAGACCAAGAAAAATCTGATGAACGAACTGGAAAAGATGAACAAGGTCATTTCCAGAGAGTTTCCTGAGGCAGCAAGAGAAACTCTGCTGGTGCTGGATGCAACTACAGGTAAAAATGCTGTTTCTCAGGCACAGGAATTTAACGAAGTGGCAGAAATCACCGGTGTTGTGCTGACGAAACTGGATGGCACAGCTAAGGGCGGTATCGCCATCACTATTGCGGATGAATTTGACCTTCCGATTAAGTATATCGGTGTAGGCGAGGGAATGGAAGACCTGAAAGAGTTTGATCCGTTAGAATTTGCGGGAGGAATTTTTAGTGAGTAAACCGATAGTAGCCGTAGTGGGCAGACCAAACGTTGGAAAATCCACCTTTTTTAACAGAGTGGTGGGCAGACGAGTTTCCATCGTAGAGGACACCCCCGGCGTAACCAGAGATAGAATTTATGCGGAGGCAGAGTGGAACGGCATTCACTTTGCATTAATTGATACCGGTGGTATTGAGCCTGATAGTGAAGATGTGATTCTTTCTCAGATGCGAGAGCAGGCGCAGACAGCTATGGATATGGCTGATGTAATACTTTTTATGGTAGATGGAAAAGAAGGTCTGACCCATGCCGATAATGAAGTAGCGATGATGCTGAGAAGAACTGGAAAAAAGGTCATGCTTCTTGTTAATAAAATTGATAATCCAAGAAATCTGCCCGATGATTTCTATGATTTTTATGAGCTGGGAATTAGCGAGCCTATCGCTATTTCCGCAGCCAATATGCTCAACTTCGGCGATGTGCTGGATGAAATTGTGGAGAGCTTTCCAAAGGGTCTTGATGAAGATGAGGAGGATGACATTAAGGTTGCTGTCATTGGAAAGCCAAATGTAGGAAAATCCTCTCTGATCAACTGCCTGATTGGAGAAAAGAGAGTTATCGTTTCTCCAATTGCAGGAACGACCAGAGACTCTATCGACACGCCTTTTGAGTGGGGCGGCGATCAGTATACCTTAATCGATACGGCTGGTATTCGCAGAAAGAGCAAAGTCAACGAAGATATTGAGCGCTACAGCGTGATTCGCGCCGTTGCAGCTATCGAGCGCTGCGACGTGTGTCTTCTGATGATTGATGCAGAGGAAGGCGTGACTGAGCAGGATAAGAAAATTGCAGGCGTTGCTCACGAGGCAGGCAAGGGCATAGTTATTGTCGTCAACAAGTGGGATCTGATTCAGAAAGAAACCAACACGATGCGCGACTTTAAACGGGAAATCGAGGCAGAACTTCAGTTCATGTCCTATGCGCCGATGGTATTTATTTCTGTCAAAGATAAGCAGCGCGTTTTCGACGTCATCAAGATGGCAAAGTACGTAGCTGAAAAAAGAGCCCTGCGGGTGCCGACCGGTCAGCTGAACAGTCTTGTTACCGATGCGACCATGATGAAACAGCCTCCGTCGGATAAGGGAAAAAGGCTGAAAATTTACTATGTAACCCAAGTAGGTGTAAAGCCACCGCTGTTTTCCTTCCAGATTAACAAACGGGATTTAATGCACTTCTCCTATGCCAGATATCTGGAAAACAAAATCAGAGAAGGCTTTGGTTTTGAAGGAACCTCAATCAAGTTTGTGTTCAGAGAAAAAGGAGAGAAGGAACAGTAGTGGAAACCTTACAGTTTGTCATTGTTATTGTCATTGCCTATTTCCTTGGGAATATTTCCCCGGCAACGCTTCTTGCCAGAGCGGTCGGTAAGGATATCAAAAAAGAGGGAAGCGGCAATGCGGGAACGACCAATGCCCTTCGCGTACTGGGAAAAAAAGCAGCGATGATTACGCTGATTGTAGATATCGGCAAAGGATTTATTGCCGTTAAGATAGGATTTGCATTTGCTGCGCCGCCTGCAGCAATGTTCTGCGCGCTGGCGGCATTTGTGGGGCATATTTGGCCTATCGTGTTTAAATTTAAAGGCGGAAAGGGCGTAGCCGTTGCCTTTGGCGCAATTCTTGGCGTCAACTGGCAGCTGGCACTTCTTGCGCTTTTAGTGGTGGCTGTGGTGGTGGCTTTGACCCGTATGGTATCCCTTGGGTCTATCACAGCAGCAGCTTCATTTCCCGTGTTTGCATATTTTATGGAGCCGGACTTTTTCTATATTGGTATTGTCATGGCGGTACTTTTAATCTATGCACATCGCGGAAATATTAAACGTATTGTAAAAGGTGAGGAAAGCAGGCTTAGCTTGGGGAAGAAAGTTGACAAGTAGCCGGAAAGAAGGAAATTAAGATGAAAACAATTGGTGTTATCGGTGCAGGCAGCTGGGGAACAGCTCTTGCAATTACACTGAGCAATAAGGGACATCAGGTTAAAATGTGTGATGTCAACATGGACCATGTAAAAGAGATGCAGGCGCACAGAGAAAATGTCAGGTACCTGCCGGGTATCAAATTCTGTGATAATCTGCAGATTGTAGAATCTACAGAAGAAGCGCTTGCTGGCGCAGATATTGCACTGTTTTCCGCACCAGCCCAGCATTTTAGAAGTGCCTTTGAAAAAGCGATTCCTTTTCTTGAGGATGACATGGTTGTTGTCAACGTGGCAAAGGGAATTGAGCAGGGAACCCTGATGCGTATGAGTGAAATCGCATATCTTCTGAAACCGGATGTAAAATATGTGGTGCTTTCCGGTCCGTCTCATGCGGAAGAAGTGGGCAGAGCTATGCCGACGACTGTGGCGGTAGCTTCCAGGGATATGAAGCTGGCTGAATACGTGCAAGATGTGTTCATGACAGACAGATTCCGTGTTTACACTAACGATGATGTGTGCGGTGTGGAGCTGGGCAGCTCTCTGAAAAATATCATCGCGCTGGGCGCTGGTATTTCTGACGGCATTGGTTTTGGGGATAATGCCAAAGCGGCGCTGATGACCCGCGGCATTACAGAAATGTGCCGTCTCGGCGCGAAACTGGGCGCAGATGCCGCGACCTTTTCTGGGCTCACTGGCATCGGAGATTTGATTGTGACCTGTACCAGTATGCATTCCAGAAATCGCCGTTGCGGTATTATGATTGGTGAAGGCGTGAGGCCAAGTGAAGCGGTTGAAAAGGTAGGCATGGTCGTAGAAGGCATGTTCACGGCAGAAGCTGCTTATCAGCTGGCACAGAAAGTTGGTGTAGAAATGCCGATTACCGAGTGCATTTACAACTGTATCAACGAAAAAATCACCGCAAAGGACGCTGTGGAGCTTTTGATGGGCAGAGATCGAAAGAACGAAAAACATATTGACTGATGGAATCAGCTGGGAGAGAAATCTTCCGGCTGTGTTTATAATGAAAGGAGCCGGTATAGTGAAACTGAAAGTGCTGGTAGATAACAATACTTACATCGACGAATATTATCTGGGAGAACCAGCGGCAGCCTTTTATATTGAGGAGGGCGGCGAGCGGATTCTCTTCGACTGCGGCTATTCAGATGTGCTTCTAAAAAATGCGGAGCTGATGGGTATAGATTTATCCTCCTTGACGAAGATTGTGTTTTCCCATGGACACAACGATCATACCAGAGGGTTGTTGTTTTTAAAAGACAGGGCTGATTTGTCGGCAGTTTCTTTGATTGCACACCCAGACTGTTTTCTGCCGCGGGAAGATGAAACGGGAAGCTTTGGTGCGCCTTTTTCTCTTGCGGATGCTGCTTTGTGGACGAAGCTTACGACAACGTGTGAGCCTGTTAATCTGATCGATAAGCTGGTATGGCTTGGTGAAATTCCTAGAGGCAATGACTTTGAGGCATCAGAACCTGTCGGGCGCAGGCTGAAGGATGGCCTTTGGGAAGATGACTATGTCATGGACGATACAGCACTGGCATACCGCGGGGAAGAGGGACTGTTTATCATTACCGGCTGCTCTCACAGCGGAATTTGCAACATCGTAGAATATGCAAAGAAAGTCTGCGGTGACAGCAGAATTGCCGGCATCATCGGAGGCTTTCATCTCTTTGAAAAGGGCAGGCAGCTGGATAAGGCGGTTGAATATTTGAAATCCTGCGGCGTAAAACGACTGTATCCGTGTCACTGTGTGTCCCTTGCGGCAAAGGCGGCAATGCTGGCGGAATTGCCGGTTGTTGAAGTCGGCGTAGGATTGAGACTGGAACTCCAATAGGGTAAGTTTTATAGGAGGTAACGATGTATCGTTTTGATGGGAACGCGAAAAATCGAAGCCTTGCGAAGTTGTTTGCAGGCTGGGATGAGACTATGATTTGGTCCTGCCTGCAGGGCATCATGGGCGAGATTTATACAGATGACGCAGTGCATCCGAAATCGGCGGCTGCAGTGCTGGGCGATTTCTGCTTTTTAGCGGGAGCGCCTTCTCTTGATTTTTTGACATCCTTCGCAAAGGGTGGCTGTCACAGCTTTTGTATCATGGTTCCGGCAAGCGACGCGCTGGGTGATTTAATTGAGGATTTTTTCGGAGAACGGGCAAAGAAGTTTACCCGCTATGCCACCCAAAAGGACGCCAGCTTTGATCTGGCAAGGCTTCGCCAATTGGCTTCTGCGGTGCCTGCAGGCTTTACCCTTGCACCGATCGATGAAATAATTTTTGATCGGGCAAAATCCATGGAGTGGAGCCGGGATTTAGTGTCACAGTATGCGGATTACGAAGTATACCGTGAGAAAGGCGTTGGAACAGCAATTTTACATCATGGGGAGCTGGTTTGCGGCGCGTCCTCTTACAGCGTCTACAATGGCGGCATTGAAATTGAAATCGACACCAGAGCCGATTGGCGCAGAAAAGGGCTTGCTCGCCTATGCGGCGCGGCGCTGATCTGCAGATGTTTGGAACAGGGACTCTATCCCAGCTGGGACGCCCATAACAAAGCGTCTCTGGCGCTGGCGCAGCAGCTGGGTTACGTGTTCGATCACAGTTATATCGCTTATGAAGTGAGAAAGTAGAGGGTGCAAATGGAACAGATGGATGAAAAACGGCTGGCGGCCTTTGAGAAAATGCTGACCTTTGTACAGCAGGAGTATGAGAAAACGACGGAAAAGATGGAGGATTTGAAAGGGGACGGGAAGGAAAAATCCGCCACTTATCGTCAACTCATGGGGAATAAGCTGACATATCAGAATTTGCTTGCGATGTACAGGCTGTATGATCTTTTATGAGTTTTAAGCTGGTAGCAGGTATTTAATGCAAGAAAAGAAAGAATGGCATACATTCGTTGATTTAACTGAAGTATACCACTCTATTAATGATTGGAATCGTTAGTATTGTTTTTTTGCTAGATTTATTAGATGGCGAAATAACAGATTCATGCGTGGTTCTGTTTCAGTCAATTCCTCAGGATGCCATTGAACCAGCAAAGTTTTACCGTCCTCACTCTCCAGTGCTTCTATGACATTGTCATTGGTTTGAGCCGCAATTTTAAATCCTTTTCCGGGTTTATCTACGCATTGGTGATGCATAGTGTTGGTTTGGATTGTATTTGTCTTTAGTATTTTTTCCAAAGTGCTGCCCGATTCAATATGAATTTGATGCATGAGATAGCTTCGATCTAATTTCTGTGCATGGAGTTGGTGATTACCCGGCATCATAGAGATGTCCTGATATAATGTGCCTCCAGATGCAGCGTTAATTAATTGCAGCCCTCTGCAGATTCCAAGCACAGGCAGAGAATTTTTTTTTGCATATTGATAAACCCATTGCCAGAAGCGGTCAGTCTTTATATTGACGGCGCCCAATGGTGGGAGAGGCTCCTGATTGTATATTCTTGGATCTACATCCTCACCACCGGGAAAGAGAAAACCGTCGCATAGACTGCACATTTGCAGCCATATCGTTTCATCACTGACTGGAGGAAGAAGCAGAGGCGTTCCCCCGTTTTTTGATATTGCTTCCACATAACTTTGATTTGCATAGTGGGTAGGTATACACACCCAGGGAAGTTGTACGCTTCCTTTGGCTCCAAGAATGCCAATCGTTGGTTTGCAGACTGTTTTTTCCATGCTTTACTCCTCAAAGAACTCATCAATTTTATCATAGAAATATTTTTTTATTAGCGTAGTGATTTTTGAGTCACAATATTCATTCCAAAGGGTTTCTTCCGCAAAGGTCAGACGCAGCGGCATGTTTTTTTCAAGAAACCTTTGATCGCAAGGCACGTCTATAGCTTCAGCACGCGCTTTCATAAATTCCATCAGATGCTGGCGCAACTGAATGATTCCTTGAATAACGGCTGTTTCACCATGTTCGCCCAATTGCGAAATTGCCTCCTTTGCAATAAAATATATGATTAGAATGGAAAGTCTGTTGTAACCATCTTTATGTGTCCCTAAATCGTACTGAAAATCCTCAGATAAACAATAGTCTGAATCATATTCTTCGAAAGCTTCCTTTCGTTCCTGCTCTGTCATATTTCCGGGACGAAGATATACTGAGAAACAGCAGTAATTATCACCATCTTCTGTGAGAGTTTTGGCGAGGTTTGTCTGCGATTTTTCAGCATAGGCGCTGAAGCAGGCATGATGGAATTCTTCACAATAGATTCTGCCTAAGTGTTTGTTGCCATCGCTAATCCATTGCTGTGCAATAGGGCATACAAGCGTATAGGACAAACGTTGCTGTGGTGTGAGACTGATTTTTTCACGTTTGAAACGAGGATCGCTTGGTAGATCAAAGTAAGAAAATAGGTTTTTCAGGTTTAATTTCAGACCCATGGAAAGATGACGTTCACGCATTTTAGTGCCGCGTTCGATTCCATAATCTCGAATTCCCTGGCGAAGAACAGATTCTCCGCTTATGCCACATTGCTGTATGAGCGCACTAGCCATTTCTTCATAAATGATTGACCAGCTATCTTGTAAATTTGCAATCTGCAATTCTTCTAATTTTGTATATTCGTTCATTATAATGCCTCCTTATTTCTTAACGTTCACGAATAAAAGTCCATACCATCCATGCCATAAATCCGACAAGCAATCCCATATGTAAATAAATTATCGTATTCATATAATTTCCTCCTTATTTTATATCTGTCAGCGAGCGAGACGATGCTTTCTTATCCAGCGCTGTAATACCGAAAAAGAGAATAAAATTCAGCAAAGTACCGACTGCAGCGCCAGGAAGACCAAATATAGAAGCTCCCTGTATCTCTATTATAATAGCAGTGACAGAACCTACGATCATTGAAATATTAGCTGCTAAAGAGGATTTCTTTCCTTTTTTTGAGAAAAAGGCATATAACATTGGAATAAAGCAGCCACCGATATATGCGGCAGCAGCCAGATTCCAGATGGACATGATACTTTGCATCCATAGAGCCATCGCTAATCCACTGATACCAAGTACCAATGTGGTTCTTTTGGTAATCCGCAGCATTGTCTTGTCATCAGCAGAAGGATTCATTAGATTCTTGTAAATATCATTAGAAAAGTTTGTCGCAGCTACCAGTAGATAGGAATCTGATGTTGACAAAATTGCTGCTAATAGCGCTGCGAAGACGATTCCACGAAGTCCTGTTGGAAGATATTGTAAAAGCAGTGTAGAGAATACAGAATCCGGCGTGATATTTGGAAGCAGGACATAGGCGCATGTACCAAGCAGCAGGATCATCATAAAAAATGTATGGGCCGGAATAATGCTTAATAATGTACCTTTTTTTGCAGTTTTTGCGTCTTTACATGCATAGAAACGCTGATATCGGTTTCCGTCTATAAAAGCAGATAAGCTAGTTGTAAAGATTAAACGAATGATCGTTGTCATATCAGAAGGGATTGTCAGATGATTATGCGGAACTGTAGTGACAATACCATCCCAACCTCCTACATTTTTGAAGACATAGAAAGCGGCGGCGGCAACACCTAACCCCATGATGATAAATTGTACGTAATCCGTGACTGCAACGCCCCAGAAACCGCTGAAGTATGTAAATAAAAGGATAACAATTGTACTAAAAACAGCGCCGTAAACAAAAGGGAGACCTGTCACGACATTGATGACTGTTGCAAAGGTTACAGTCTGCAAAGCTGGACCTGTCCCCAGCAGATAGAGAAAACTGCAAAATCCGCCGTATGCCTGTGCTGACTTTCCGTATGCTTGTCCTAAAACCTCTGGTGCAGTCAGACCAGAAAAAAGATTTACGCGTTCAGCCAGAAATAGTCCGATTAAAATGGTAGCAATATAGATTGCAAACATGGAAGGCAGAAGAGCAAAACCGCTTTCATAAACCGTTCCTATCCAACCGTTGAGAACGCCTCCTCCGATAGAAGTCGCCATATATGTGCCGATAAAGATGGATAACCCCATTTTTCGTCCGGCAACGATGTAATCTGATGTGGTCTGCGTTTTTGATTTGCAGCGCAGCCCAATTATGATTACACCTGAGAGATAGATGGCAATAATTACATAATCTAAAATATTCATTCTTTCACTTCCTCCTTTGAATTTTCTAAGAATTTATTGACTAAATTTTAGCACAGGAAGAAGACGGGCAGGTAGCCGTAAATAGTTGCTACTGTTGTAGCAAATTTCGACATCTAAAGAGTTCATGAGGTCAGTGCTTATACAAAGTATTTTTGGAGTTCTTTTAAAAAGAACTGATCAAGCTCGTTTGGGATATGATCCTGACGCATCAGCCAACCAATGATAGACTTAATCTGGCAGTTCTCTAAACGCAGCGTCCTAAGGGTTTGTTTTTTTGCATCCATATAAGTATCCAGCGCCCGTTCAGGATAAATAGAGTTCAGTGTAAAAGCATTTGTTTGCGCCATAACTTCATAAAGAGCAGCTCGTGA
The DNA here is from genome assembly GCF_009936115.1 of Anaerotruncus sp. 80. NCBI lineage: Bacteria > Bacillati > Bacillota > Clostridia > Eubacteriales > Oscillospiraceae > Anaerotruncus > Anaerotruncus sp. 80. The sequence goes on along the minus strand of NZ_QWES01000017.1, from coordinate 45,888 downwards.
TGTAGTTACAAACTTTTTCTTAGGGGGATTGATTTGCAGCTGTTGAAAGATATTAGCGTAGGGACCGGTGTCCAGGCTGACATAACCAACGAAGGGATAGCTTTCGAGCTGTTTTCGCGTAATATAGTCTGATTGCTGTTTATAAAGAGGATGTCCCTGACCGATGGTAATGCCGACTTCTAATTCCGCTAGCGGATAGAAACGCAGACGTTGAATCTCAAATTGTCTTCTGAGCGGTTCGCTGTAACAGTCCCAGATACGGATTACACCGATGGAAGCAATATGATCGGCCACATAGGTTGGAATTTCAACCTCATATTGCTCAAAGTGCTGTACAGTAATATTCAAATCTGAAAAATGCTGCGTCATGTTACATAAAATTGAGGAAACCAGTGGGAATCCGCTGCTTACGACTGAGAAGGTTCTTGCAATTTGCTCACGCTTTTGAACAGAAAAGGATTGTAATTGTTCAAGTTGCAGAATTAATGGTTTGATGTGGTCTAGGAAAAGTTTACCAAAGGGCGTCAAATGAACGCCTTTTGGAGAACGTACAAAGATTTCCTGTCCCAGTTCATTTTCTAATTTACTGACTGCAGCAGATAAAACTGGACGAGAAATAAAAAGATTATTTGCTGCCATATTGATGGAAGCCACTTTTGCAATTTCTACGACGTAGCGTAACTGATCAATGGTCATGGTATTATTCCTTTCATTCGGCATTTTATAAAATTTTATCACAGGTTGGATAGAGGACACAACGATAAATTTTATCTCATTATGAGGATCACCACCTGGATTTTCCATTGACACAAGTCATTTCATTGTCTATAATGTATATTAATTTAATCACATGAACGCTTTTCTTACCCCCGGGTAAGGATATGACAGCATGCCGGTTTTGTCCCGTTAGGGCCACTTTCGTGGAGGGGCAGATCAGGGATGCTTTCTTTTTTGAAACAGGAGGTACAAGTAATGAATCACAAACAACAGCCATTTTCAGCACGCGAAGTCTTTGAGGCGTATGATCGGATTCGCGATTACGTTTATTTAACGCCTTTAGAACCGTCTATTTACCTTGGCAAAGAAACTGACAGGCAGTATTATTTTAAGCTGGAATGCAATCAAACGGTAAAGAGCTTCAAAATCAGAGGGGCGCTGAGCAAGATGTCAACGCTGACAGAAGAAGAACGGAAGATAGGCGTAGCAACGATTTCTTCCGGGAATCACGGCGCCTCTGTCAGCTATGGCGCAAAGCTTTTGGGTATCGAAAATGCAAAGGTTATCGTGCCTGAGACTACGCCCCAGGCGAAGATAGACAAGATTCGGTTTTATGGGGCCGATGCGCTTTTGATGGGGAGAAACTATGATGAGGCTCATGCTTTGGGCATGTCATATATTCAGGAAAACGGGTTGACCTACATTGACGCATATTACGATGATCCTAAGATTTATGGAGGGCAAGGAACAATTGCCGTGGAAATTCTCAAACAAAATTCGTCTGTCGATACCATCGTCGTTCCTATCGGAGGCGGCGGTCTGATCACAGGCATAGCTGTCGCGGCAAAGGCAATCAAGCCAGAGATTCGTATCATCGGCGTGCAGACAGAGGCCTGTCCGGCTATGATCAAATCCTTTTCCGACCATGTGTTCTACGAAGAATATCCGGTAACCGGCGATACGATTTGCGACGCATTGGTTGGCGGCATTGGAAAACTCGCTTATGAGATTCTGGAAGACTATGTAGATGATTTCATTCAGGTAAAAGAACGGTCTATACGTAAGGCGGTAAAACACATGATAAAAGAGGAAAAGTATATCGTAGAAGGCGCCAGCGCGGCTGCTGTGGCCGCTGTGATGGATGAGGCAGAAAGAATCGGCGGCAAAAATATTGCTCTGATTATGAGCGGCGGTAATATTGATGGTAATTTGATGGTGGAGCTGTTGAAAGAAAAATTGTAACAAGTAGTCATTTGTGGTATGATAAAGATATCCTGATGAGAGAAGAGGTGTGGTCTGTGGATATCAAATTAAAGGAAAAGATGATTGAGGTTGTTGAACAGAACATGGAGGAATTGACTTCCATCAGAACCTATCTGTATGAAAATCCGGAGATTGGCGGTGAAGAAGAAAAGGCAAGCGCGCTGCTGACAAAAACCATGGAGACGCACGGCTTTGATGTAAGCCGGAATATTTTAGACATACCATATAGCTTTCAGGCTGTCTATGACAGCGGAAGACCGGGTCCTTCTATCGGACTGACCTGTGAATATGACGCCCTTCCGTCTATGGGTCATGGCTGCGGTCATAATATCATAGCGACAGCGCCAATGGGAGCAGCATTTGCGCTACGGGAGGCGGTGAAGGAAACCGGCGGTAAGGTAATTTTGTTTGGCACACCGGCGGAGGAATGTTTTGTTACAAAAGCGCCTATGGCGGAAAACGGAGTTTTTGATCAGGTGGATGTAGCAATGACAGTTCATCCGAGTCCGGTTAACATGTCCAGTGGAAAGACAACAGCTTTGGACGCATGGCAGGTTGAGTTCTACGGTAAGGCTTCCCATGCGGGCGCAGCACCGGAGGACGGCATCAATGCACTGGATGCGGCAGTTCATTTTTACAGTCTGATTGGATTTGAGAAGCAGTATTTGAAGAATACCAATATTTTCGGTGTATTTGTAGATGGCGGTGAGAAGTGCAGCATGATCCCTGCTCACGCGTCTGTCAAATATCTGGTAAGAGCAAGCTCTATGAAGGATATTCGAAAAATACGCGATTTGTTTGAACGGTGCGCACAGGCTGCATGCGCGGCAGTAGGCACAACCTACAAAATCTGGAACAATGAGCCGGACAATAAAAATATGGTTACCAACAGAACACTGGCGGATATCTTTGATAAGCACTATATGGCTATTGGAGGCGGGCAGATGCCTCACATTGACAGTACAGGTTCTACGGATATGGGAGATGTCAGTCAGGTTGTACCAGCGATTCATCCATGGATTGGTCTAGGATGTCCGGATTTGCAGTTGCATACCAATGAGTTTGCTGATGTGACTGTTACGGAAGCAGGAGACAGGGCGATTCGTTTGGGAGCGGAGGCTTTGGCACTGACAGGATTGGAAATCCTCTGTGATCCAGAGCTTTTAGCTGTTATTAAAGCAGAGTTTGACGAAAGTATGAAGAATAATTGAGTAGAAAGAGAGACAAAATCAGGTTCATGAAAGAGAAGACATTTCACATTACAACTTTTGGCTGTCAGATGAATGAGCACGATTCTGAAGTCATGGCAGGCATGCTTTTAGAAAAAGGCTTTACGCCGGTGAAGGAGCGAAAAGACGCTGACGTTGCCATTATCAATACCTGCAGTGTACGGGATAATGCGGATAAACGTTTTTTTGGCACATTGGGACAGCTGAAACACAGAAAAAAGGACGATCCCAATTTCCTGGTCTGCGTCTGCGGCTGTATGATGCAGCAGCAGCACGTTATTGATACCATTAAAGCCCGGTATCCATGGGTAGATATCATCTTTGGAACCCACAACATTCATCAGTTTCCAGAACTGATTGACAATGCGCTCAACGAGAAAAAGAAGCAGGTGGAAATCTGGCCTGACGGCGGCGAGATCGTAGAAGGTTTGCCTGCGAAACGGCTTTTTGAGAGCAAGGCGCTGGTTAACATCATGTTTGGCTGCAATAATTTTTGTACATACTGTATCGTGCCGTATACCAGAGGCAGAGAGCGGAGCAGAAAACCTTCAGAAATTCTCCGTGAAGTGCGGGAATTGGTAGCCGATGGTGTTAAGGAAATCATGCTTTTAGGGCAGAATGTCAATTCTTATAAAGGCGCAGATGGGGTGGATTTTGCAGCGTTAATCTATATGCTCAATGAAATAGAAGGGCTTGAGCGGATCCGTTTTATGACTTCACATCCGAAAGATTTGTCTGATAAGCTAATCCAGGCATTTGTGGACTGCGATAAGCTCTGCAAGAATATTCATCTGCCGGTACAGTCAGGCAGCAGCCGGATTCTCAAAGCCATGAACCGTCACTACGATAAAGAGCAGTATCTGGCTCTTGTTGAGAAGCTGAAAACTGCTGTACCTGGCATCACTATGTCAACGGATATTATTGTAGGATTTCCGGGAGAAACAGAAGAGGACTTTGCAGAAACGCTGGATTTAGTCAGCAAAGCACGCTATGATTCCGCTTTTACTTTCCTATATTCCATCAGGAAGGGCACGCCGGCGGAAAAGTATGAGGATCAGATTCCAGAGGAAGTTAAGCATGAGCGGTTTAATCGGCTGGTAGAATTGATGAACGGCATCAGCGCGGAAAAGAACGCCGCCTATGTGGGAACTGTGCAGCAGGTGCTGGTAGAAGGACCGAGCAAAACGGGAAGTAAAACTTTTGCAGGAAGAACCGATGGATTTAAGCTGGTGAACTTCCGTAGCGAGACTGACATGACAGGAAAGCTGGTAGATGTAAAGATTACAAAGAGCAACACCTTCAGCCTGGAAGGAGAAATTTTATGAATCCGAAGCTGAGTAATCTTTGCTCTGTCATTACAGATTTTGTGCCGGGCTGTGAGCAGGAAGCGCGGGATAGGGAAGTTATGCTTCGTTTTTTACAAGAAAACGACAATTGTCTGGTGCGGGAGAATCTGACTGCACATTTTACAGCTTCCTCGTGGATTGTCAATGATGGTGGCGATAAAGTACTTATGGTCTACCACAATCTGTATGACTCTTGGGCCTGGACTGGCGGTCACGCTGACGGTGAAGCCGATCTGCTTTCTGTTGCAATCCGTGAAGCAAAGGAAGAAACTGGGGTGCAGGATTTCAAGGTGCTGCGGCGTGTACCGTTTTCTCTTGAAATTATCACCGTAGACGGTCATGAAAAACGCGGCGATTACGTGCCGTCACACCTTCATTTGAATTTGACCTACCTGCTGCAGGCAGATGAAAATGCGCCGCTTTCTGTTAAAGCAGATGAAAACAGCGGAGTGCAGTGGATTCCTGTCAGTCAGCTTGCGCAGCGCGTCAGCGAACCGTGGATGCTAAAGCGGGTATATGGAAAGCTTATTAGCAGGGCGTAGGTGCGGTGTGCATATATTTTGAAGAAAACTCCTGAAAATATGCATGTATGGTCGAAAAATTATGCATATTTTAGGAGTTTTTTTATTATATATGCATTTCTGCAGGAATCTAATGCTACTAAATTGATGGGGAAAAAATTCATCTCCAGTGATGAGAAGGCTATAAAGAAATTTCAAACGTTGTTAGCATTAGGCGACTATAAAGATGTAAAGACTCAAACTAAAAACTGTTTTGCAGGTGAGTACGGAAGAAATTGTGAAGTGACAAAATCAACATTCGTACAGAAAGAAAAAGCTATAATTGAGTTGATTTTACGTTGCAAAAGACGAACAAAATAGCTATAATGAATTACTAAAGAGTTAACATTATAGTTATGTGCAGGCGGGTTTCTTTTTAGTGAGATTATAATGACACAATAGCAGGAGGAACAATGGGGAAAGTAATCAAGGATACGATCCATGCGAATGGAATAGATATTGGAATTTACACACAGGATTTTGAAAATGAATTCATTTCATTAACAGATATTGCTCGGTATAAGAGTGATGACCCAACAGCAGTTATTCAAAATTGGATGAGAAATCGGGATGTGATAGAATTTTTGGGATTATGGGAAAAACTCCATAATCCGGATTTTAAACCCCTCGAATTCGAGGGGTTTAAAAAACAGGCAGGAGCAAATGCATTTACAATGTCACCAAAGAAATGGATAGAAACTACAGAAGCTATTGGAATTGTTTCAAAAGCAGGACGTTATGGAGGAACATATGCCCATAGTGATATTGCAATGTCCTTTGCAACGTGGATTTCGCCAGAATTTCAGTTATATATAATGAAAGATTACAGAAGATTGAAGACGGACGAGAATAGTCGATTATCTTTGAACTGGAATTTGAATAGAGAAATTTCCAAATTAAATTATAAGATACATACGAATGCAATTAAAGAAAATCTTATTCCACCGGAATTAACGCCTGCGCAGATTGCTTATACATATGCAAATGAAGCTGACATGTTGAATGTTGTTTTATTTGGAAAAACAGCGAAGCAGTGGAAAGTCGAAAATCCTATGGTAAAAGGAAATATGAGAGATGGTGCGACACTAAATCAGCTTTTGGTGCTTGCAAATTTAGAGAGTTATAATGCCATTCTGATTACCCAAGGGAAAAATCAAAAAGAGAGAATGGAGTTGCTTCGTCAACTGACGATACAACAACTGCAGACGTTGGAAGCTGTAAGCTTGAATAATCTTCCGCAAGTAGCAGAACGCTAGTGTTTTCCTGCAAACCAGAGTTTAACAGGGTTGCAAAATTAAACCGCACTAATATATTCCTCAAGAACCTTCAGGGATTTTGGTACCGGCAGATCCGCAGGCAGGATGCCTTTTTTTACAAGGCTTTCAAAGAGCTCCATGGCTGCAGGCTTTTTTAAATTGGTCTGCTGCAAGATAGTGTCGTTTGAAAAAACCTCGACAGGAGTGCCGTGCATCAGTGTTTTACCTTCTGCAATTAATACGATTTCATCAGCCCATTCCAAAGCATAATCGACGTTATGGGTGGACATAAGAATTGTAATGCCTTGTTCTACGAGCATATCCACAATTTTGTTGACGATGATTGTATGCTTAGGGTCGAGAGAGGAGGCTGGTTCATCTAAAATGATGATTTCCGGGTGCATGACTAAAACATCGGCTATAGAAACCTGTTTCTTTTGACCTCCGGAAAGAGAGTGGGTGGGTTTATGCTGAAAATCTGTAATTTCCAGAGTTTCGATGACTTTTGCGACCTCTTTGCGTGCATCTTGCTCGCTCATTCCCATGTTAAGAGCGCCAAAAGAAATTTCCTGTGTCACTGAGGCAGAAAACAGCTGATTATCCGGGTCCTGAAAGACAATGCCTACCTTGCTTCGAAGGTCTAAAAGACCTTTTTTGCTGTAGTCCACAGGCTTTCCGTCTAAGTAGAGTGTACCTTCTGAAGGTTTGTGAATGCCGTTTAAGCACAGGAAAAAAGTAGACTTTCCAGCGCCGTTTGCACCCATAAAGGCAACCTTGCGGCCACGCTCAATTTCCAGACTGAGTCCGTTTAAGGAATAGCTTTTTTCGTCGTCGTAGGAAAAAAGTAAATTGTCTGCTTTAATGATAATATCTTTGGTCATGTCTTTCGCGGAAGCTCCTATCTCCATAATTTAAACCATAAAGTAAAAGCCAAAAGGGCAGTTTCATAAAGTACAATGTAGTAGATATTTCTTTTGCTGGTGGGATGGCTTTCTTCCAGCACTCTAATTTCACCATCATATCCTCTGGACTCCATAGCGTCATAAAGATTTCTGGAACGCTTCATAGATCTGATAAACAGTGCCTGCACCATAGAGGCAAAAGATTTTATTGATGTTTTAAAATCCTTGTGTCCAAGGCGGGCGCTTTGTGAAGTGGAAATGTAGTAGGCTACGTCCAGCAGCACAAAGATATAGCGGTAAATCAGAAGCATGAGCTCTATCATAAGAGCTGGCACATGAAGCTTTCTGAGGACGCTTAGAATATCTGTCATAGTAGTATTAAAAGATAAAAAGTATAGACAGGATACGGCGGCTAGTGCTGTAGTGATAAGCTGTGCCCCATGCAAAATGCCTGCAAAACTTCCAGTGACGTACCAGCTTCCAATAGGAACGGCAAAGGCGTCAAGGGGACGTTTTCCGATGTTGATGATAATGGCAGCAGTGCTCAGTATGAGAAAGGCCAGGGGAACCATCATCAAATTTCTGTATCTGGCAGCGGAAATACCGCCGCGAACAATGGTTAGCCAGCTGTTGACTCCAATGACAAAGACGCCCATAGCAATGGAACGACTGACAATACAAAAAATAAGAGTCAGCATTGCAAAAGCGAACTTTTCCATGGGGTTTACATATCTGAGTTTTGACAAATAGCACAGCTTATCTACAATAATCATAATTTATTTATTCATCCTTCATCCATTTTTTTCTTTCGTAAAACCGACCCATAAAGAAGGCGAGAATGCCGACTCCGATACCGGTCTGTACGCAGAAAATTAAACTTTCGATTTCACCGGGAATTTCGCCGCCCAGATAGCTTTCTAAAATCGGTGTAAACCAAGGTTCATATTCACCGCCCTGTATCTCTTCTATAGCGCCGCCGGCAGCGTCATCAGAGCCGCCAAATTCAGCGTCTTTGAGCATTAAGAAGGGTACGACTGCGATGAGAATTGCCAGAATCAGAAGCAGAACCACAAGACCCTTTTTAGATTTCTTCTTATTCATATTATTTGCCCTCCTTGATAAATCCGATTGATTTCAGTTCAGGTTTCGCAAAGGATTCTAAACCGATGACGATGATAACAGTCAAAATGCCTTCCACGATAGCAAGAGGCACTTGTGTCGTAGCAAAAATACCCATGAATTTCGCAAGGGAAGCGCCGACACCTCCTACTTCTGAAGGATAAGCCAGAGCCAGCTGCAGACTGGTAATGCAGTATGTAAGCAAATCACCTAAGGCAGCTGCCAGAAATACAGAAAACATTTTGTTTACCTTTAACTTTTTGCATAGCTTGTACACGCCATAGGTGATAAAAGGTCCTGCGATAGCCATGGAGAAAGTGTTCGCTCCAAGGGTAGTAAGACCGCCGTGAGCCAGCAGAATTGCCTGAAATAAAAGTACGATAATTCCCAAAATGCTGACTGCTGCAGGTCCAAAAAGGATTGCGCCAAGACCGGTTCCTGTCATGTGAGAGCAGCTTCCTGTAACCGATGGAATTTTTAGCGAGGAAATTACAAAGATAAATGCACCTGCCATGGCAAGTACAGTGATAATTTTTCTATTATCTGTAAGGGTATTTCTGATGGAGAAAAAACCCCAGATAAGAAATGGAACGCATATCGCTCCCCATACCAGACAGTAGGTTCCGGGTAAGTAGCCCTCCATAATGTGCATGGCATTTGCCGTGGGAACCATACCAAAGACCAGTGAAAAAACTGTTACAATTGATAAAAATAATTTTTGCCTTTTTGTCATAAAGTATCTCCTTTCTTGATAAACAAATGAACAAAACACGAAATGTTGTATCTCTACGCAATAAAAAATCCTGTCATTTATGACAGGTGCAGCGATAGAAAAGTATGCAAAAAATACTTTCCGTTTCGTGTTCACACCCGGTCATCGTTCGTAACCTGTGTAAATTGGCTGTATTTGGGTAGTTCTTCTGACTTAGACATCTGGCACCCTTATCTTGCCTTCCCAGTTTCCCAGTGACATAAATTAAGATAGGGCTACGTCATTACAGCGGCGCGACCGTGCAGGACTTTCACCTGCTTCTCTTTTAAACCCCTTGAAAGGGACCCTTATACATTCAATTGTAACCTCATTATATTACCGGAGGTTGTATTTTGTCAAGCGGAGGATAGGGGCAAAAAAAGATTCTGTACAAATACGATTTGATATGATACAATGTCAGCGTAGAAACGTTGATGCTTTGAAATAACAACTGAATGACAAGTATTTCTTGTCTGTTTTAACAGCAAAGAGGGAAACAGGTGCAAATCCTGTGCGGTTGCCGCCGCTGTAAGGAAGGAGTCATGCCGAAATACCACTGGACAGATAGTCTGGGAAGGTGTGCATGATGAAGATATCCGAGCCAGAAGACCTGCTTGAAATACTAGGAGTGCGCCTGACGGTTATCAGGTTTCCTAAACGACAGATACAGAAAATACGGGCTGTAGCATATTTTGCTACAGCATTTTTATTATTCTAATATTAAAACTTGCTTAGGAGAAATCAAAGTGGAAGAAAGAGAGTTAGAGCTAAGGAAGAAGCTGCTGATTGAAAAGATCAGTCGAAATCCAGACAGGAAATACGGGCAGAATGACAAAACTTCTGCTGTCTGGAAAAATTATGCATTAGCAAGTCCGGACGGCAAATGTGTCTACCAAAGCTTTTCTGATGAAGAACTGCTCGCTTATCTAAGGCGTTTAGCGTCAGAACTGGGGTATGGCCCTACGCAGGGAGAAGTATTTTGGGTACTGAAAGACTACATCAAACAAAGGTTTGGTAAATGGCCTTATGCGCTTCGTGCTGCAGGGCTTTCCGCGTCAGCAGGTAAAGGCGGAAAAACTATGGAGCAGATGGAAAAAGAGCGATTGCATAAGGAAAAGCTTCTTGACATGGTCAGAGAAAAAGCACTAGAGCTTGGGAAAATTCCGCATCCCAGAGATTTGCCTGAGGTTTGCAGGGAAATCAAAAAATATTACAGCGGCTGGACTTCTGTTATTAAAGCTGCAAAGTTGGATGCTGATTTTCTTAAAAGAGCAGTCTATAAGATTCCTGATTTAGAACTGGAATATATCAATATGCTGGAAGCAGTTAGAAATTTTGCTCATGAAATAGGACGAAGTCCTCTTCATGGAGAAATTGAACAGGCTGTTAAGCAGGCGCTCATAGAGCGATGCGGCTCCTGGCGCAATGCGCTGTTTCAGATTGATTTGGAACCGGTTCTCCGAATGGAGCCTTTTCACGATATTTATATCGACCATAGAATGACAGAAAATCGAAGGCTCCATTCTGACAGTCTCTATGGCTGCTATTATAAGGTATTGAATCTGGATGAAGATGATAGAAAGCGCCTTGGTATGGTAAAAGATATCTATCTGAAAAACGGAAAAATTCCTATGAAAAAGGAAGTGCCAAGACAGCTGCGGCAGGATTTGCACGAAAAATGCGGTTCCTGGGGTAACGTTCTCTATCAGATTGGCGTTACGCCAAAGGAATACTACGAGGAGAAAAATAAAAAGAAAAATAGTAATCAAGGAAAGTAAGAGGAATAAAAAGATGAATCAGAAACAAGACACCGCGATTCTGGTAGTCAGCTTTGGCACCAGCTATAACGAAAATAGAAAGGTCACAATAGATGCTATTGAGCAGGCAGTTGCGGATGCTTTTTCAGATTATCCGGTGCGGCGTGCTTTTACCAGTCAGATGATTATTAATAAGCTAAAGAAAAGGGATGGACTTCATATCGACAACGAAGCTGAGTCACTGCAGCATGCAGCAGCAGATGGATTCAGAAAGCTGGTGATACAGCCGACACATTTGATGAATGGAACAGAGTATCACGACCTTCTGCGCGATGTGGAAAAACATAGAGATCTTTTTGCAGCTGCAGTACTTGGAGAACCTCTTTTAACTGATAAAGAGGATTTTGAGAAAGTTGCAGCTGCCATGGTGGAAGACACAAAAGAGCATACGGATGAAAAGACGGCCGTGGTGTTGATGGGACATGGAACAGGTGTTGAGGCAAACAGGGTATACTTTGATTTGCAAGATGAGCTCAGAAAACAGGGACACCACAACTATTTTATCGCAACTGTGGAAGCGGTACCAACTCTGGAAGATATTCTTCCTGCCTTAAAGGAAGGCGGTTATGAAAAAATTGTGCTGCAGCCTTTAATGATTGTTGCAGGCGATCATGCCAATAACGATATGGCAAGTGATGATGAAGATTCATGGAAAACGATTCTGGAAAAAGAGGGCTATGCGGTGCAGTGTGTACTGCGAGGCATGGGGCAGATTCCTGCAATCAGAGAAATTTTTGCGCAGCATACAGCAAGGGCATTTGAAAAGCTTAAATAAGCATCCCGATAAACGGCTGCTTCAAGCTGGTGCAAATTGCAGTTGACAGCCGAAAACGATTGTAATATAATTCTGTTAAACAACTTGAAAATATTGGTTGATAAAATCGTAATATGGAATCAGGTGAGAGTCCTGAACAGTCCTGCTGCCGTAATGACGGAGTTTTTATGCAAGGCATATGGCCGGTCACTGGGAATCGTTCCTGGGAAGGCGCATAAGAGCGTTGACGTCAGAGTCGGAAGACATCCCAATATTTTACCATGAAAGTCACAGGATATGAGTTTTAGGGTAATAATAGTAAATTCTTCGGCGGCTGGACTCCCAAAACGGAAAAGAAGGAGACAGTGCGAAGAGTTTTACTTAATGCAAGATAAATTTGAACCCGAATCCTGTGGATTCGGGTTTTTCTATTGCAACATTATTCATTGCAGGAAAAGCTTGCAGAAAGGATAATATGGAGAAGTTTACCGTCAAAAATGGAAAAAAACTAAAATACGGTTTTACAACCGGAAGTTGCGCTGCTGCTGCAGCTGCAGCGGCAGCGGCTATGCTTTTTTCTGGAGAGAAAGTCTCTGAGGCGGAGGTTATATTGCCTGCAGGAGAGAAAACGACCATGCAGGTCAGTGAAATAGATATAGGTAAGGGTACGGTTTGCTGCACGGTGATAAAAGACGGAGGCGATGACCCTGATGCAACCCATGGCGCAGAGATTAAAGCCTGTGTCAGCAAAGATCCCATTTCATCGGGGACTTTAGCAGAAACTCGAGATCGTATTACCTTGCTGGGCGGCTGCGGCATAGGCATTATTACAGCAAAAGGCCTGCAGTGCAGCGTAGGAGAGCCTGCCATCAACCCGGTGCCGAGGCAGATGATCTTTGAAAATGTGCAGCGAATTCGCAGAAAATACGGAAAAGAGAAGGAACCTCTATATATAGAAATTTCTGTGCCTTGCGGTGCGGAGATTGCAAAAAAAACATATAACCCAAGACTTGGTATTGTTGGAGGAATTTCTATTCTGGGAACGACAGGTATTGTCGATCCTATGAGTGAAAAGGCTCTTGTCGATACGATTAAGACTGTGATCGACAAACAGTATCAGGAGAATCCGAAGCGGATTCTTATCGCCCCGGGAAATTACGGCAGGGAATTTTGCCGTGAGCATCTGGGACTGGATATCGCAAAGGCTGTACCCATCTCTAACTATATTGGAGAAGCTTTGGATTACATTAAGTTTAAGGGGTTTGAGGAAATACTTCTGGTAGGTCATACTGGCAAGCTGATCAAGCTGGCAGCAGGGATTATGAATACCCATTCCTCTTACGCTGATGGCAGAATGGAGATTATCGGTATGCATAGTGCCGTTTGCGGTGCTGACTGCGATACTGTAAAAGCAATTGCAGAGTGTATTACCACCGATGAGGCGTTTGCTCTGATTCAGGAAAAAAATTATTATGAGGAAGTAAAAGCAAGGATTTTGGAAAAGGTTCTGTACCATCTCCATTTCAGGCTGAAAGGACAGGTGAAAGTTGAGACGGTATTGTTTACTACAGATCGAAACCATATTATGAAAAGCCCTGGTGCAGACCGGCTTGCTGAAATGATACGAAAGGATATGAAACAGATATGAGTGGAAAATTTTATGCAGTAGGACTGGGACCGGGAGATCCACAGCTGCTTACAATGAAAGCCATCAATGTAATGAAAGATTGTCATGTTATTGCAGTGCCAAGAAGCGGAGCAGCAGAAAACGTGGCACTGAAAATTGCGGGAGATTTCATCTTGGACAAGGAAATCCTGGAATGCGATATGCCCATGATTAAAGATAAAGAAGAGCTTAATCGCTGTCACGAGAGATCTGCTGATGCCATTTCCGAAATTTTAGAGCAGGGAAAGGATGTGGCGTTTCTGACCTTAGGAGATCCGGCAATTTACAGCACAGTCATGTACGTGCATAGAAAACTCGCCCAGCGGGGCTATCAGACGGCTATGGTGCCGGGCGTTCCGTCCTTCTGCGGTGCGGCGGCCAGTCTGAATACATCTCTTTGCGAACGTGAGGAAATGCTGCACATCATTCCGGCGACCTATAAAGGAAGTCAGGCAGAAGAACTGGAAGGCACGAAAGTGCTGATGAAGTCAGGCAAAACCATCATGAAAATCAAAGACCAGCTGGCTGACAAGAAAGCTATGATGGTAGAATGTGCCACCATGGAAAATGAAAAGGTATATCAGGACCTAAAAGAACTGAGAGAGCAGTCCAGCTACTTTTCACTGATTGTAATTCCATCGGAAGACAGACAAAAGGAGAGTTAAACTATGATTTATTTTATCGGAGCAGGTCCGGGCGCTGCAGATTTAATTACTGTCAGAGGGGCGGAACTTCTAAAAAAAGCAGACGTTATCATTTATGCAGGTTCTCTTGTGAATCCGGCACTTTTAGATTACGCTGGTAAAGACTGTAAGATTTATAACAGTGCTAAGATGACTTTGGAAGAGGTTATTGCGGTGATGAAAGAAAACAGGGGAAAGGAAGTAGTCCGGCTCCACACAGGAGATCCTTGTATCTACGGCGCGATTAGAGAGCAGATGGATATTTTAGACCGGGAAAATATGGAATATGTTTCTGTACCCGGCGTCAGCTCCTTTATCGGTGCTGCAGCAGCATTAAATGCAGAATACACTTTGCCTAATGTGAGTCAGACAGTCATTTTGACAAGAATGGCAGGAAGAACCCCGGTTCCTGAGAAAGAAGAAATTTCTAAACTGGCTGAACATGGAGCAACCATGGTAGTATTTCTGACCTCCACCATGCTGGCTGAGCTTTCTGAACGACTCATTGCAGGCGGATACGCACCGGACAGCCCGGCGGCGATTGTTTATAAGGCAACCTGGCCGGACGAAAAGGTGGTTCGCACCACGGTGAAGGACATCGCAAAAGCTGCAGAAGAAAATGGTATCAACAAAATGGCACTGATTATGGTAGGCGGTTTTTTAGGCAGCGAATACGAGCGCTCTAGGCTCTATGATCCGTCTTTCACTCATCTGTTCAGAGAGGCGACAAAATAATGAAGAACATCAGTATTCTGGCATTTACGGCTAGAGGACAAAGCCTAGCAGAGAAAATTGCAGAAAGGCTGCAAGAGACGTGCAGTGCGGAGATTTTCGATAAAAGAAAAGAAAGCGCAAGAGAATATCTGAAAGCAAACTTTGAGAAAAAAGACACTTTTCTCTTTATCTGCGCGGCAGGCATTGCCGTTCGCCTTATTACACCGCTGATTAAAACCAAGGATCAGGATCCGGCAGTAGTAGTCATGGACGAGTTTGGCAGATTTTCCATACCGCTGCTTTCCGGCCATCTGGGCGGCGCAAATGAAGCGGCGGCAGAGTTTGCAAAGGTGACGGGAGCGGAACTGGTGCTGACTACGGCTACCGATATCAACGGACAGTTCGCAGTAGATGTATGGAGTAAATATGCAGGCTGTCATATTATGGATATCAGCAAAATCAAGTTGATATCATCAGCGATTTTGCGAGGAGAAAAGGTGGGGATTTCCAGCGCATTTCCCTTTGAGGGAAAATTGCCGCAGGCTCTGACTCTAGATGAAACGGAAAGTGGTATTTGTGTCAGCCTTGCCGGAAATCAGAATGTTTTTCAAAATACCATTAATCTGGTGCCGCGCATTGTTACTATCGGTGTCGGATGTCGTAAAGGTGTCAGTGCAGAGGTTTTTGAAAGGTTTATTTTGGAGCAGCTGGCAGATAAGCACATTGCGATTGAAGCGGTAGAACAGCTGGCTTCTATAGATTTGAAGAAATATGAAACCTGCATTCTGGCATTCTGCGACAAATATAAGATTCCTTTGGTTACTTATACGGCAGAGGAGCTGCAAGAAGTGCAGGGGTGCTTTGTACCATCAGCACTGGTCAAATCAGTAACGGGTGCTGATAATGTTTGTGAGCGCAGCGCGGTACTGGCGAGCAATTACGGAACAAAAATATTATCAAAGACCAGTGGAAGCGGCTGTACCTGCGCCCTGGCTATGAGAGATTGGAAGTGTAATTTTTGAATATCATTATGTCATATATTGATTATAACATGGCGGGGCTTAGAGAAAGAGAGATATTCTCCTGTACAAAGACGCAGACTGCAGAGCTTTATGATAAGCTGAAGGAAAAAGAGGAGATACTGGGGGCGGTTCTCATTGCCACATGTAACAGGACAGAGCTATATCTGTCTCTCAAGGACGAAGCAGTATTAAACCCTTTTAAGGAGCTTTGCCGGATGATAGGGGTTGAGTATGGGACTTACGCCTATATGAACCGGACACTGACAGGCGATGATGCGATTATCCATCTGTGTAAAGTGGCAGCGGGTGCTGAATCTCAGATTTGGGGCGATGATCAGATTGTGACACAGGTAGATGATGCGCTGAAAGCTGCCCAAAAAGCGGGGGTGACAGATACTCTGCTCAATGTCATTTTCAGAAATGGTGTTAGTGCGGGAAAAAAGGCAAAAACTCTGGTGGATTTCAAGTTTGATGACAATTCAACTGCTTCTCGGGCGGTCAAACTGATTCGTACCAATCCGGCACTGAAAAAGGTGCTGGTCATCGGAAATGGAATGATTGGACGTCTGGTTGCGGAAATTCTGGTAAAAGAGGGCTTAGAAGCGACGATGACCCTTCGTCAGTATAGGCATGGAGAAAACATCATACCGCAGGGTGTGAAAACCGTCAACTATGGGGAACGTTATCATGCGATAGAGACGGTTGACGCTGTTGTCAGTGCAACTTTAAGTCCCCATTACACTGTATCTATGGAGGAAATCAGCCGGTTGAGCAGAGTACCGGAGGTGTTTATTGATTTGGCTGTACCCAGAGATATTGACCCAAGGGTGGAAGAACTTGCGCATGTGCGTTACTATGATATAGATAATTTGGGCACAGATGTGAGAGACACCCGTATGGAACAGCAAATGAAAGAAATTGAATTGATTATAGAAAAATACATGGACGACTTCCACAAATGGTATAGCTTCAGGGAGCGTCTGTCGAAAGAGGATATCTAAATGAAAATATATGTAGTGGGCATCGGCCCGGGTAACAGGGAATATATGACGCCGCAGGCGAAGGAAGCCATTGAGAAAAGCGATGTCATCGTAGGCTACACTCTGTATGTGGATCTGGTACGGGAACTTACAGAAGGAAAAGAAATTAAATCGACAGCTATGAAGCAGGAGGTAGATCGCTGCAAGCTGGCGCTGGAGTCTGCTCTGAAGGGAAAAACAGTGGCTTTTGTCTGCAGCGGAGATGCTGGCGTTTACGGAATGGCAGGAATTATGGCAGAGGTTGCAGCAGAGCATCCTGAGGTGGAAATTATTACTGTGCCGGGTATTACAGCAGCCTGCAGCGGTGCAGCAGTTTTAGGAGCACCGCTGATTCACGACTTTGCAGTTATTTCTCTGTCAGACCTTTTGACTCCGTGGGAAAAAATTGAAAAAAGACTGCATCTTGCGGCGGAGGCTGACTTTGTGGTCTGTCTTTATAATCCGAAAAGTAAGAAACGTTACGATTATGTCGACAAAGCAGCAGAGATTATGAGCGCTTTCAAAGGCTGGGATACGCCCTGCGGTTATGTAAAAAACATCGGAAGAGATGGCGAAACAGGGGTGGTATGCACTCTTGCTGATTTAAAAAATAATGAAGAAATAGACATGTTTACCACTGTCTTTATAGGAAATAGTCAGACGAAAGTCATCAACGGAAAGCTGGTAACACCTCGTGGATATCAAGACGTGTAAGAAAAAAAGAATACTGGTCTTTGCGGGAACTTATGAGGGTCATCAGCTGGCAAAGGCTTTTGCGGAGAGGAAATGGCAAAGCAGTGCGGATTTCTGTGTTGCTACGGATTACGGAAGTGAAATGCTGACAGATATACCGGGGCTTTCTGTTCTTGAAGGAAGGTTGAACCTTTCAGAAATGGAAGAGCTGATGGCTGCCGGAGATTACGGTCTTGTCATTGATGCGACACATCCTTACGCAAATCTTGTCACAGAAAATATTCGAGGAGCCTGTGAGAATCAGTCGATTTCATATTTGAGGCTTCTGCGAGAAAAGGGAAACACCGCAGGTGAGGGTATCATAGAAGTCGCTACCATCGAAGAAGCTGTGAATTTTTTAAATCGAACTGATGAGCGGGTGCTGCTGACGACCGGTGCCAAAGAGCTGTGGAAATATAGTAAAATGAAAGGTATCCAGGAAAGAGCAGTTGCAAGAGTGCTTCCATCGGTTTCATCTGTTGAAAGCTGTATAGCAGCAGGTATCGCTCCAAAAAATATTATCGCTATGCAGGGTCCTTTTATAAAGGAAATGAATCTGGCGGTTATGAAACAGTACGGCTGCCGGTGGCTTGTGACAAAGAATACGGGAAAACCAGGCGGCTTTGATGATAAATTGTCGTGTCTGGAAGAAGGCTTTAGAATTATTGTGATTGGAAGACCCAGCGAGGAAGCAGGATATTCCTTTGAAGAGGTGATAAGAAAGGCAGCGGACTATTATGAAAAATAGATATTTTCCGGTCTTTGTACCATCTGAGGGGAAGAAGGCTGTTGTATTTGGCGGCGGCAATATCGCAACCAGAAGAGTTAAAACTCTGCTGGAATTTGATTTTGAAATTACTGTCATAGCGCCAGAGATGGCAAAGGCGCTGAGAAATCTGACAGCAAATGACAGACTGACTTTGATTACAGACATTTATAAAGAAGAATATTTGCATGACTGCTATATGGTGCTTGCCTGTACTGATAACAGACAAGTAAACAAGCAGATTGGAGATGCGGCAAAGAAACGGGACATTTTGGTAAGTGTTTGTGATAATAGGGCAGAGTGTACTTTTTATTTTCCGGCTGTCGCAGCGGGGGAAGAGGTTACTGCAGGTATCTGCGGCAGCGGACTTTCTCACAGCGTTACGAAAAGAGCTGCAGCAAAAGTAAGAGAAATCATAAAAGGAAAGGCATACTGATGAAAGTAATCGTAGGAAGCAGAGAAAGCAAACTGGCTGTGATTCAGTCAGAGATGGTGATAGATGCCATTAGAAAATTCGACAGCACCATTGATGTCGAATTGGTGACTATGAAGACCACCGGCGACATCATATTAGATAAAACATTGGATCAAATTGGAGGGAAAGGTCTTTTTGTCAAGGAGCTGGATAAGGCTTTGATGGAGAAAAGAGCTGATTTAACAGTGCATAGTCTGAAGGATATGCCGATGGAGGTGGCTGGCGATCTGCCGCTTCTGGCGTTTTCCGAAAGAGAGGACCCAAGAGATGCGCTGGTTCTGCGGGCAGGTCTTGAAAGGCTGCCGCAAAATCCAATCATAGGCTGCTCCTCAAAGAGAAGGAAACTGCAGGCGCAGAAACTGTATCAGACAGCGGATATCAGACCGATTAGAGGCAATGTGCAGACACGCCTTGCAAAACTGGACGAAGGACAGTATGACGCTATTATTTTAGCTTATGCTGGGCTGAAGAGGCTAAACCTTGAAGCGCGAATCAGCAAGCTGTTTTCCACTGAGGAAATTCTGCCGGCTGCATGTCAGGGAATTTTGGCAGTACAGGGAAGGAAGGGTTATGAGGTTCCTTTTCTTAAGGATTTCGCAGATGAAGAGGCGAGATTAGTCGCATTGGCAGAAAGAAGTTTTGTCCGGACTTTGGACGGCGGCTGCAGTTCACCGGTTGCAGCATATGCTGTAATTAACGGTGATGAAATCACTATAAAGGGCTATTATGTAGACGAAGAAGAGAACCAATACATAGATGAAATAAAGGGCAGCAAATATCAGGGTGAGAGTCTGGGAAGAGAGCTTGCTCTGAGGATGAAAGGAGGCAGCGCATGGGCACAGGAATCGTATATTTAGTAGGTGCAGGTCCAGGAGATAAGGAACTGCTTACAGTGAAGGCTGTGCGGCTGATTGAGGAAGCGGACGTTATCGTCTACGACCGGTTAGTCAGTGAAAGCATTATGGAACTGATTCCAGATTGCTGCAGACGCATCGACGTAGGTAAAAATGTAGGCAATCATCCAGTTCCCCAGCATGAAATCAACAAAATCCTTCTGAGAGAGGCGCAGGCCGGTCAAAAAGTAGTGCGGCTCAAAGGCGGCGACCCATTTGTCTTCGGCAGAGGGGGAGAAGAACTGGAGCTATTGGCAGATAACGGAATCCCCTTTGAAGTAGTACCGGGCATCACATCTTCTATTTCAGTGCCGGCCTATGCAGGCATTCCAGTAACTCACAGAGATTTTTGCTCGTCGCTGCACATTATTACAGGGCATGCAAAGGAAGGCGCCGATCTTGCTATCGATTTTGACGCGCTGGTACGGCTCAAAGGAACACTGATTTTTATGATGAGTGTGTCGACAGTGGGCCGCATTGCAAAAGGTTTACTTCTTGCAGGTATGGAAGAAGACATGCCTTGCGCTGTGATTGAAAATGGAACCTATACAAAGCAGAGAAAGTTCATTTCAGATTTAGCACATATAGAAGAAGCTGTAAGGCGTAATGGGGTGAAATCTCCAGCAGTCATTGCTGTGGGCAGGGTTTGTTCTCTCTCAGACAGATTTGACTGGTTTGATGGAAGACCACTTAAAGGCAGACGAATTCTGGTGACACAGCCAAAAAGTAAAGCTTCAAAGCTAGAACAAAAGCTGCGGAATCTGGGTGCGGAAACGAAGCTATATCCTTGTATCAGGACTGATTTTATCAGACCTATGGCACCTGATTTTGAAGGATATGATACCCTCGTATTTACCAGTACCGAGGGCGTTCGCTCCTTCTTCAGTTGGCTTTTGGAGCAGGGGAAAGATGTTCGGGTGGTTTCCGGCAAGCGCTTTGCTTGTATCGGCAGTGCTACAGCAGCTGCCCTGAAGGAATTCGGTCTGACAGCAGATTTTCTGCCTTCTGTGTACGACGGTGAAACTTTGGGACGAGAGATGGTTGCAACGGGCTTTGTGGACAAAGACAGCAAGGTGCTGCTGCTGCGGGCAAAGATAGGAACAGCTGATTTGACTGAAGCGCTTGATGCAGGAGAAATAACGTATCTGGATTACCCGGTTTACGATACCGCATATGTAGAACATGAGGAGATTACAAATCTGGAAGACTGGGACTATGTGACTTTTACAAGTAAATCCTGTGTAGATGGTTTTGTGAAGACACAGAGCAGAGATCATTTTGCAGGGGTAAAAGCCCTTTGCATTGGAAAACAGACTGCAGCAGAAGCCGCAAGGTTTGGCTTTGATACAGTCGTTTCAAAGGTAGCTACTATCGATAGTATGGTAGAAAAGGTAAGGAGTAAGTGCAATGATTAACAGACCTAGAAGACTTAGAGCAAATCCGCTGATTCGCGGTATGGTGCGGGAGACCAGGGTGTCAGCTGACAGCCTGATTTATCCTATTTTCTTTGAAGAAGGAACTGATATAAAAGCTGAAATTTCCGCGATGGAAGGGCAGTATCGTTACAGCCCGGATAGAGCAAAGGAAGTCATCGACCAATGTTTGCAGCACGGCGTTAATAAGGTGCTGCTGTTTGGTATTCCAAAGGAAAAAGACGAGAAGGGCAGTCAGGCTTATGCCGAAAACGGCGTGGTTCAGCAGGCTGTACGCGCGATAAAGGAAGAATACGGAGATCAGATTTATGTGATTACCGATGTGTGTATGTGTGAATATACTTCCCATGGACATTGTGGTATTCTTTGCGGACATGACGTAGACAATGACGAAACTTTGAAATATCTGGCGGCTACGGCAGTTTCTCATGCGGCGGCAGGCGCTGATATGGTTGCACCTTCTGACATGATGGACGGAAGAATTGCTGCGATTCGCGCAGGCCTTGACGAAAATAGCTTTAAAAACGTGCCGATTATGAGCTATGCAGTGAAATACGCTTCAAAATTTTACGGTCCGTTCCGTGAAGCTGCAGGCAGCGCACCTTCTTTTGGCGATAGAAAAACCTATCAGATGGATTTTCACAACATAAAAGAAGGCATCAAAGAAGCAATCATCGATGAAGAAGAGGGTGCAGACATTCTCATGGTAAAGCCGGCGCTTTCCTATCTGGATGTAATCAGAGAGCTTTCTTATGAAACCAATCTGCCAATTGCAACCTACAGCGTCAGCGGTGAATATGCTATGATAAAAAATGCTGGCAAAGCAGGGCTTGTGGATGAGTACGGCATCATGTGTGAAACGGCAGTTTCCATGTACCGTGCAGGTGCAGACATCATCATGACCTATTATGCCATGGAAATTGCAGATGCGATAAAGAGAGGAGATATCGGCTAATGAAGAGTTCACAGCAGCTATTTGACAGAGCAAAAAAGGTGATGCCCGGCGGTGTCAACAGTCCGGTAAGAGCCTTTAAGTCCGTAGGTTTAACACCGCGATTTATTGAAAAAGCTTGCGGCAATAAGATTTATGATATTGAGGGAAAAGAGTATTTGGATTATGTCGGATCATGGGGACCGATGATTCTGGGGCATGCAGATCCGAAAGTGATTGCCGCTGTACAGCAGAGAGTCAGCAAGGGTCTCAGCTTCGGTGCATGCACAGAACTTGAGGTGGAACTGGCAGAACTGATTTGCGACAATATTCCTCACGTAGAAATGATTCGTATGGTAAACAGTGGTACTGAGGCAGTCATGAGTGCGCTGCGCCTTGCCAGAGGCTATACGAAAAAGAGCAAGATTATCAAATTCGAAGGCTGCTATCACGGACACAGCGATGCTATGCTGGTAAAGGCAGGCTCCGGCGCCATGACCTTTGGCGATCCGGATAGCGCAGGTGTAACCTGCGGTGCAGCAGCGGATACACTCCTTGCGCGGTATAATGACCTTGCCAGTGTAGAGCTTCTCATGGAAAAAAACAGAGACGATATTGCTTGCGTCATTGTGGAGCCGACAGCTGCAAATATGGGCGTTGTACCTGCAGAACCTGGATTTTTACAGGGGCTGCGTAATTTATGCGACCGATTCGGTGCACTTTTGATTTTTGATGAAGTGATAACGGGTTTTCGTCTTGCTTTTGGAGGAGCTGCTGCGTACTTCGGTGTGACGCCGGATTTAGTGACCTATGGAAAGATTATCGGCGGCGGTATGCCGGTGGGAGCCTATGGGGGCAGAAGGGAAATTATGGAATGTGTTTCACCTCTTGGCAGTGTGTATCAGGCAGGAACTTTATCGGGAAATCCTATCGCTATGACTGCAGGCATTGAAACACTGCAGCAGCTGCTAGTTAACCCTTCCATTTATGATCGAATCAATGAAATGGGACAGTATCTGGCAGACGGTCTGCGCAGCGCCAGCGGCTTTACGGTAAATCACATAGGCTCGCTGGTCTGCATGTTTTATACAAAGGAGCCTGTCACAGATTATGACAGCGCTTGCAAATCGGACACGCAGGGATTTGGTCACGTGTTCAAAGAGCTTCTTGAGGCAGGCATCTACGTGGCACCGTCACAGTATGAGGCGATGTTCATAAACAGCTGTTTTACAAAAGAAGAACTGGATTTCACCATTGAGTCTTATAAAAAGGCATTGAAGAAATAGGGAAGTTTTATGAAAGTAATTGTTGCAGGCGCAGGTCCGGGGGCTGCGGATCTTTATACAGACAAGATGATACAGGCGGTACGTTCTGCCGATTTGGTGCTGACAGCAGGCAGACTTTATGATTCGCTTTCGGCGCTGACTGACAAGGTGCAGGTGATGGGAGTTATGGACACTGTTTCTTATATTAACGCCCATGGGAAAGAACCTATAATCATATGTGTTGCAGCTTCCGGCGATACGGGATTTTACAGCATTGCATCCACCATAGCAAAAAATGTAAGACCCGAAATTGAGATGGAATTTATCAGCGGTATCGGCAGTTTGTCCTGTTTTATGGCAAAACTGAAACTGGGCTATGAGGATATAAAGACGGTAAGTCTTCACGGCAGAAACAAATCTATCGTGCCATATGTTTGCTATCATGAAAAGGTGTTTGCTCTGACAGGAGGCACGCTTAAGGTACAGGATATTGCAAAGCAGCTGCGTAAGGCGGGACTCTCCAATGTTACGATGTATATCGGAGAAAATTTATCCCTTGAAGAAGAGAGAATATTGACGGGAAACCCAGCGGATTTTGCGGAGATGGAATTTGACGACTTGTCAGTCATAGTTGTCGAGAATAAAAATTATGCAAACCGATATAAAACCTTAAAAGATGAGGATTTTGTCAGAGGAAAGAGTCCTATGACGAAGGAAGCTGTACGGAACTTAGTGCTGTCAGCCTTGGAAATAGAGCCGACCGATGTTGTTTACGATATTGGAGCAGGCACTGGCTCTGTGACCTGCGCAATGGCGTACAAAGCTTTTGAATCCACGGTTTACGCAGTGGAAAAAAATTCTGAAGGGGTGGAACTGGTAAAACAGAACATGGCGGCAACCGGTGCAGGAAACATTGTAATAAGGAATGCGCTGGCGCCCGATGGTCTTTCTGATTTTCCGCCTGCTGACAAGGTGTTTATCGGTGGCAGCACAGGAAATCTCACAGAGATTATGGAAGCCGTTCTTGCAAAAAATCCGGCAGCAGTCTTTGCAGTCACTGCGGTAACGCTGGAAACCATTTCTCAGACAACTGAGGTGTTTAAGGCGCTAAAGATGGAAACCGAGGTAGTCTGTGCCAACATTGCCACCGCAAAAAAACTGGGAAATTATCATCTTATGCAGGCAGACAATCCGGTATATATCATCAAAGGAGCAAGGAAACTTGAAAACTAAAGTAAGTCGAATTATGCTGGTAGGAAGTGGCAGCGGCTGTGGTAAAACCACTGTGACCTGCTCTCTTTTACAGGCGCTTTACAGCAGAAACATCAAAGCCGCCAGCTTTAAATGCGGTCCCGATTATATCGATCCTATGTTTCACAGTGAGATTTTGGGAACAAAATCCAGAAATCTGGATCTATTTCTGTGCGGTGAAAATACGGTGAAATACCTGCTTTCCGAAAATGGAAAGGGTTTGGATATTGCTGTCATAGAAGGGGTTATGGGCATGTATGACGGTTTGGGGTTTTCTGATGACACCTGTTCGGCTAACCACATTGCAAGAGTGACAGAAACGCCGGAGATTCTCATTACAGGGGTCAGGGGAAAGAGCCTGTCCCTTTTGGCGGAGCTTTCTGGATATATCAATTTTGCAGAGAATCGGATAGCGGGGGTGATTCTAAACCACTGCTCAAAAGCTATGTATCCTTTTTATAAAGAGATGATTGAAGAAAAACTTCATTTGCGCTGCTATGGATATCTTCCAAGGCTTCCTGAGGCGGAAATTGGCAGCAGACATCTGGGACTGGTTACTGCCGAAGAAATAGAAAACCTGAAAGAAAAGATGGAAGTCTTGGGAAAGGTGGCTGCCGAAACACTGGATTTGGAAGGAATTTTAGCGCTGGCACAGTCGGCGGCTGAAATAGAGTGCGAGGAAATCTGCATACCACAGGTATTGGAAAAGCCGGTCTCCATTGGGGTAGCCCGCGATAAAGCTTTTTGTTTTTATTACGAGGACAATTTTACTTTACTTAAAAAAATGGGGGCGGAGTTGATACCTTTTTCACCCCTTATGGACAAAGAACTTCCAGACGGGATTAGCGGCGTGATTTTAGGCGGCGGCTATCCAGAGGAGTATCTTTACGAGCTGTCTTCTAATGAGTCGATGCTTGAGTCTGTCAGAAGCGCAGCAGCCGGCGGCATGCCGGTTTATGCAGAATGCGGCGGCTTTATGTATCTGGGAAAGTCCATAGAAAAAGACGGAAAAATCTTTCCCATGGCGGGCGTTCTTTCCGGTCAATCTGTGATGACGAAAAGTCTGGTTCGCTTTGGATATAAAACGCTGACTGCAAACAGTGACAATCTAATGTGCGGGAAAGGGGACACCATTACCTGCCATGAGTTTCACTACAGTGACAGTGATATGAACGGTGAAGGTTTTACTGCGGAAAAGGGAAAGAGACACTGGCAGGCTGTCTGCAGCAGTGAGACAATTTTCGCTGGATATCCCCATATTCACCTGTGGAGCAATCCTGCTTTTGGGGAGAATTTTGTAAGGAAATGTGAGGCATATAGATGGAAACAGTCATCATCATTTTAATTGCTTTTTTGCTGGACTGTCTTTTTGGCGATCCGCCGTGGCTGCCGCACCCCATTCGCCTGATTGGCTTTTTCATTACGAAGGGAGAAAAGCTGCTTCGTGCTTTGTTTCCAAAGAACAAAGGCGGTGAAATCGCAGCAGGAGCAGTGCTGGCAGTAAGTGTTCCTGTGCTGACCTTCGGGTTATGCTGGGGGCTGCTGCAGGCAGCTGCAATGGTTCATGTTTATCTGAAATATGCGGTGGAAACTTTGCTTTGCTATCAGATTTTTGCGGCTAAGTCGCTCAAAGACGAGAGTATGCGTGTTTATCACCATATTGAGGCGGGCGATCTTGCAGGTGCGCGCAAATATCTGTCCTACATTGTGGGAAGAGATACGAAAGATCTTGATTTTAGGCAGATTACCAAGGCTGTGGTGGAAACAGTGGCGGAGAACACCTCTGACGGCGTTATTGCGCCTATGCTGTTTATGGCAGTGGGCGGCGCGCCCCTTGGTATGCTTTATAAGGCGGTTAATACGCTGGACTCCATGGTGGGCTATAAGAACGAGAAGTATATCAATTTTGGCAAAGTGTCTGCCATCAGCGATGATATTTGGAATTATATTCCAGCAAGACTGACTGCTTTTGCTATGGTGGCGGCAGCATTTTTTACCGGCTTTGACGGAAAGAATGGACTGAAGATTTACAGAAGAGACAGAAGAAATCACGCCAGCCCCAACAGCGCCCATCCGGAATCTGTCTGTGCTGGTGCATTGCATGTACAGCTTGCCGGTGACGCATATTACTTCGGAAAACTTTACAAGAAAAAGACCATCGGCGATGATGACAGACCAATCGAAGCATCCGACATCAAAAACACCGTGAAGCTGATGTATGGTGCAGCGATTTTATGCCTCATCATCTTCCTTGGGATTAGAACCTGTTTGGAGTTACTATAATGAAAGAAATACATGGCGGAAATATTTATAAATACGACCACAAGGTCTATGACTTTTCAGCTAATCTCAATCCTCTTGGCATGCCGGAGGAAGTGAAGACGGCGATTGCAGAACATATAGACCGGTACGAAAGCTATCCTGACCCGCAGAACAGGGAGCTGACTGAGGCGCTTAGTTTGTATCACAGTGTGCCGAAAGAGTGTATCTGCTGCGGTAATGGGGCGGCAGACATCATCTTTCGCATCGCTTTAGGCTTGCGACCGCAGAAGTCACTTGTTCTGGCGCCAACTTTTTCGGAGTATGAACAGGCGCTGAAGGCTTGCGGCAGTACTGTAGTCTATCACTTTCTTGCAGAGGAGAAGGGATTTCGGCTGCAGGAAGATGTGCTAAAGGCTATTGATGAGAGTCTGGATATGATGTTTCTTTGCAATCCTAACAATCCGACTGGCATACCGACAGAGCGGGAATTGGTGCTTGCCATTGCGCAGAAATGTGAAAGATGCGGTGTTACTTTAGTCATAGACGAGTGCTTTACAGAGTTTTTGGACGAAGAAGAGCGCTATTCGGTTATGGCTGATGTGCAACGCCTTGAAAACGTTATTATTTTAAAGGCATTTACAAAGATATATGCTATGGCTGGACTTAGACTGGGATATTGCATCTGCGCAAATACTGTACAGGCGGAAATCATCAGAGAGACGCTGCAGCCTTGGGCAGTATCTACTGTAGCAGCAAAAGCAGGATGTGCGGCACTTAAGTTGACGGGGTTTGTGGAGAAAACGAAAACATATATCAAAGAAAATAGGGAGTTTCTTGTAAAAGGATTGATAGATTTGGGCTACAAAGTGTATAATACAAAGGCGAACTATATTTTTTTCAGAAGTGCCAGGGATATCCGAAAACCGCTGGAAGCCTTTGATATTATTGTAAGAAGCTGCAGCAATTATATTTCTCTTGATGAGCAGTATTACCGAATCGCTGTAAGAACCAGAGAGGAAAATATTTATTTTTTAAAGTGTCTTGGAGAAATTACAGAGGGAAGAGAGGAACCTATCCATGGCTAAAACAATTATGATACTGGGAACCTGCTCTAATGCCGGAAAGAGTGTGGTAACTGCGGGAATTTGCAGAATCTTAAAGCAGGATGGCTATAAAGTAGCTCCCTTTAAAGCGCAGAATATGGCGCTGAATTCCTTTATCACCAAAGATGGTATGGAAATGGGCAGAGCGCAGGTGATGCAGGCGGAGGCATGTCAGATTGAACCGGACTGCCGTATGAACCCTGTGCTGCTCAAGCCGACCAGCGACAAGGGCTCGCAGGTCATTATCAACGGGGAAGTGTACGGCACCCTGACAGCAAAGGATTTTTACAAAGAAAAAGGAAGATTTCGTGAAAATATCAGACAGGCTTTTGAGAGTCTTTCCAGGGACTACGATGTTATCGTCATGGAGGGGGCGGGAAGCCCTGCGGAAATCAACTTAAAAGAAGAAGATTTGGTGAACATGGGCATGGCAAAGATGGCGGATGCGCCGGTGCTTCTTGTTGGAGATATTGACAGAGGCGGCGTTTTTGCTTCCTTAGCAGGCACTATGCTGCTCTTTGACGAGGAAGAAAAAGAAAGAGTCAAAGGTGTAATCATCAATAAATTCAGAGGTGATGTGACAATTTTGGAGCCAGGGCTTCGCATGCTGGAAGATATCATTTCCGTACCGGTAGCAGGAGTCGTGCCTTATATGGAACTGGATCTTGACGATGAGGATAGTCTGACTGACCGCTTTGCAAACCGTAAAGGTGAGGTTCTTGTGGATATCGCTGTCATTCGCACGCCGAGAATATCCAATTTTACCGACTTTAATCCCTTTGAATATATTGACGGGGTGGGCGTAAGGTACGCAGGGTCGGTTCATGAGCTGGGAAATCCGGATCTCATTATACTGCCGGGCACAAAGAACACCATGGCAGATCTTTTGTGGCTGCGTCAGTCAGGGCTTGAGGCTGCCGTTTTGAAACACCATGCCAAGGGAAAGCCGATTTTCGGCATCTGCGGCGGATTCCAAATGTTGGGACAAAGTCTGTCAGATCCAAAGGGTGTGGAACATGGAGGTCAGATGAGCGGAATCGGTCTGCTCCCCCACAGTACTGAATTTGGGAATGAGAAAATCAGAACCAATGCGACAGGGGTACTATCTGACGTAGATGGCATTTTTGCTGCTCTGTCAGGCAAAACATATCAAGGCTATGAAATCCACATGGGCACCTCGGGCGCCAGTGGCAATATCATAAACGATGGAAATGTTTACGGCACCTATATTCACGGCATTTTTGACAAAGAGGAAATTGCAAAAGCTGTCATAGAGGCTCTTCTGGCTGAAAAAGGCATGGATTTTACTGATGTAAAGGCATTTGATGTTGACGCGTATAAGCAGGTGCAGTATGATATTCTTGCAGACAATTTACGCGCTGCACTGGATATGGATTTGATTTATAGTTTGATTAGATAACAGGAGGAAGAATATGAAAAAGAATGATTTAGGCTTAGTACACATTTATTGTGGTGAAGGAAAGGGAAAGACAACCTGTTCTGTGGGTCTTACTGTAAGAGCCTGCGGATATGGTCTCCACGTTTTATTCATGCAGTTTCTGAAATCCGGAGACAGCAGCGAACTGAAGATTCTAAAGAGTCTGCCGGGCATTGAGGTACTGGGAACTAAACCGATTAAAAAGTTTTCCTTCCAGATGACTGAAGAAGAAAAGGAAGAAACCAGACAGATTAATGCAGAGCAGTTTGCAGATATGGTAAAAATGCTGGAAAACGACCACTACGATATGCTGGTGCTGGACGAAGTGCTTGGCTCCATTGAAGCAGGACTTCTCGACGATCAGCTGATTGTGAACTTTTTGAAGAATCGTCCGGAGCAGCTGGAAGTTGTAATGACCGGCAGATATCCAACTGCAGAGCTTGAGGAACTTGCTGACTATGTTTCCAGAATCGACAAAGTAAAGCACCCTTATGACAAGGGAATTCCGGCAAGGGCAGGTATTGAAGCATAATGAAAATTGAAAATATTAAACCTGATCAAATAGAAGCAAAGAGTTTTGAAATGATTGGAGAAATTCTCGGCGACAAGAAACTGGATTCTCGCTATGAGGCGGTGATTAAGCGCTGCATTCATACCTCTGCAGATTTTGAGTATGCGGATAGTCTGTACTTTACAGATGGTATTATTGAAACCGTGCAGGATGCCATCCGAAGCGGCGCATATATTGTAACGGATACCAAGATGGCGCAGGCGGGCATTAACAAGAAACGCATCGAGGCATACGGCGGGAAGGTGCTTTGCTTCATCGCAGACGAAGATGTGGCGCAGGAAGCAAAGGCAAGAGGTGTAACCCGTTCTCTGGTCAGCATGGAAAAAGCGGCGCAGCTTGATCGGCCGGTTATTTTTGCAATCGGCAATGCGCCCACTGCGCTGATTTCTATCTGTGATTTAGTAAAGGCAGGAAAGCTTAGACCTGCGGCAGTCATCGGCGTACCGGTGGGATTTGTCAATGTAGTAGAATCTAAGGAGCAGATTATCAAGCTTGGGGTGCCTGCCATTGTGGCACGGGGCAGAAAGGGCGGAAGTAATATTGCTGCAGCCATTGTCAATGCAATCCAGTACAAAATTGAAGACTAAAACTTTTACAAAACCGTCATATCCATGGCGGTTTTTTCATATATTCTGAATAAGTTATGTGAGAAAGAGGATGAAGGTATGACTGATGGAAATATTTATAAGAGTATAGCGGAGAGAACCGGCGGAGAGATTTATGCCGGCGTGGTAGGACCTGTCAGGACGGGGAAATCCACATTTATCAAAAGATTTATGGAACTGTTTGTTGTGCCGGGTATTGAAAATACATATGCCAGAACCAGGGTGGTGGATCAGCTGCCCCAGAGCGGCGACGGCAGAACCATTACGACGACGGAGCCGAAATTTGTGCCGGAAGAGGCAGTCAAAGTAAAAATTAATCATGCAGCCATGGAAATCAGACTGGTAGACTGTGTGGGATATCTGGTACCTGGTGTCCTTGGACATCAGGAAGATGGAAAAAGCCGCATGGTAAAGACACCGTGGGATAAAGCGGAAATGCCTTTTGAACAGGCGGCAGAGAGGGGAACCGAGAAAGTCATCACCGACCATTCCACCGTCGGCATTATGGTAACCTGTGACGGCAGTTTTGGGGAAATTCCAAGGGAGGCTTACGAGGGGGCAGAAGAAAAGACTGTTTCTCAGCTGAAGGCGCTGGGAAAGCCTTTTGTCATTGTGCTGAACAGTGCGATACCGGCATCTAATGCATGTCAGAACCTGGCAAAAGAACTTTCGGAAAAATATGCAGCGCCGGTGATTGCGGCTGATTGTGCAGTAATGGATAGAAGTGTGCCGGAGCAGATTTTTGATGAGCTTTTGAAACAGTTTCCAGTCAGTGAAATCTTTATTGACTTGCCGGAATATATGGATGCGCTTTCTCAGAACCACTATATTAAGGCGGGGATTGTCAGGACTGTCTGTGAGTGGATGGATGGTATAGATACCATCAGCAGTGTGGAACAGACGGTACAAATGCTTTCTGCTAATGCCCATGTGAAGGAAGTGTCTGTTCAGCATTCTGAAATGGCTACGGGCAGAGTGTACATCGATGTCAAGCTGCAGGAAGGACTTTATTATCAGATTATGGAGGAACTGCTCGGTCAGCCGGTACGAAGCGACAGAGAACTGTTTATGCTCCTTTCTGAATACGCCGGTGCAAAGCGCGCCTACGACGATATGGCGCAGGCTCTTGAAAAAGTAAAATCCACCGGATATGGAATTGTTCATCCAAAACTGTCTCAGATGAATCTGGGAAAGCCGGAGGTCTTTAAACAGGGCAGCAAGTATGGCGTGCGACTGGTCGCTTCGGCACCTTGTCTGCACATGGTGAGAACCGATATCAGCACGGAGATTTCACCTATTGTGGGGACGGAACAGCAGTCTGCGGATTTGGCAAAATATCTGATGGAAAAGTTTGATGTAGCAGAGAATGCTGAAGGTGCTGAAAGCAGCGATATCTGGGATACCAATCTCTTCGGAAAATCCCTGCAGGAGCTGGTGGCAGAGCAGATGGAAGGTAAGCTGACCGCAATGCCGGAAAGCCTGCAGGTCAAGGTGCAGAGGTCACTACAGAAGATCAGCAACGAGGGGAAGGATTATTTTATCTGTATTATTTTATAAGTGTGGAGCGGAGGACTGCCAGGGCAGTCCTCTTTTTCTTATGTGACGGCAATATCATTAGCTTGCGGTGAAAAGAGCAGCGACAATCTGGACAGGGTGATGAAGCGTGCATTGGGAGTATATTGGGATAAAGGCCATATTTAGGATAACAGGACAAAATAAGATTAAACAGGAATATATCTGGTTAAAGGTGAAACTAGTTAAATATGATATAGTAAGTTATGCGGCTTACAGTATTTAAAAATAGTTCATATAATATGAATTTTAAATCAATTTTATTTATGGTATGAATATTGCAAAGTTCCTTATATAACAAATTTTTACATGAAGTAAGTTGTGGAAGAGAATAATAAAAAAACGAATCTTCTGGAGCAACCAAATTGATTTATGTGAAAGGAGCGAATATTGTATCAAGGTTAAACATAACTTTATACTAAAATAAGATGAGAAAATATGGGAAACTAATAGCTGGTTTTGTGTTGGTTATTACAGTACTGGGAATTACGCTGCATCATCGCAGCACGTTAAATGATATTTGGTCAGAAAGACTGACGGAGGAATCGGTGATTGCCGGTTATTTAGAGTTTTATCCAGCTTCTGGTAAAGAGGCTATTACCGCAGAAAAGGGAACTTTCATTATCAATAACAAATCCGACCTACAGATGCGTACAGGGGAATTCTACGCATTGCAGAAAAAAGTCTTAGGAAAATGGAGCGATGTAGAACCGTATTTGGATTTTGTAATGATAGCTTATGAAGTGCCAACTGGTGAATATAGTTTTACTGTGAGTTGGGGAAAAGATTATGGGAAATTACCCCATGGAACATATAGGATTATAAAGGATTGCAGTGTAACTCTGGATGCCGAATATCATAAAAGCGAAGATTTAGTTTTTGCATGTGAATTTAGGATTTGATTACAGGATATTACAAGCATATTTATAATAGAGGGATGGGATGATTTATCGAGTCGATAGACTATCCGAAAAAAGTATAAGCCCTATCGTAACGGCAGTAAAGTAGAAAATGGAAGAGCGAGATGTTAAAAATGAGTACCATATAAGTAAGCGTTGATGATGATTTAAAAGCAAAATCAGACATCTTATTTAAGGAACCCGGGACAGTACCGATAAGTCCATTTGAGCCATTAACAGAAGAACAAATTCTGCAGAAATTAGAACAGGCAAAAAGCTATGCTGAGGAGGGCATGGTAAAACCGTGGGACGAAGTCGTTACAGAGATGAGATGAAAATATGAATTATAAAGCCATATACATTCTTAAAGAAGCGCCTGTTGGCAGTGAGACTCGCTGCCAGCAGGCGTTTCTCTTATTACGACTATCAGCGAGCGACTTGAAAACGCCAATCTGACCGTATTGCAGCCAAAACGAGTTTTACGGTCATTTGCAAAAATCCTGTAACACCAAAAATGACCGTAAATCTATCGTTTTAATCGATTGCGGTCAGATTGCAGCTGCATGAATGAATTTGCGCAGGAAAAATCCATCTGACTGCAAGTAATTGGGAGATTTTTCTCACGATATTCTGTAAGAATCTGTAATATGCTGTAACATTATGAAAATCGAAATATGAATACACAGCATGCGCTGCAAATAAGCGCCGATTTTCTGACCGTATTTGTTCAAATCAGCTTTTTACGGTCAAAAAGGCTGTAACAGGATTTTTGACCGTATGATGTCAATTTTCGTTCTTTACGGTCAGATAGCCGATTTCCGGAATCGAAATTCACTTTCTGAGCAGATCCGGAGCAGAACTCAAGCAAATATTAAGCAAATCTCGAAACAGATTTCATTGGCTTGCCGCTGATTTATATGTGGAAAATCTTTCAGTGTTGTGATAAAATATAAAAATGGACAAATTATAGTATTAGGGGATTTAGAGATGACATATTTTATCAGTTTGTTTACAGACAGCAACTGGAGTGCTTTTATTTACAGTATCAACTTGATTATTGCGCTTACCATTATTTTTTTGGAGCGAAAAAATCCGGCGGCGTCACTGGCGTGGATTTTAGTCCTGTTCGTTCTGCCGATTTTCGGGATATTTCTTTATATGATGCTGTCGCAGAATATTTCCAGACACAAGATTTCCAGACTGTCTGAGCGAGAAATGCTGACGATGGGCGAGGAGATGCAAGGTCAGATTGCCGATATGGACAGCGGCGATTTTGTTTTTTCAAAGGAAGAAGCGGCAAGATGGAAGCATATGATAAAACTGAATCAGGTTTACGGCAACGCTTTTCTGACCCAAAACAATCAGGTGGAGCTTTTGGTAGACGGCAAGGAGATGTTCGAGAACCTGCTTCACGATATCAACTGCGCAACCAAAACGATCAACGTCATGTATTACATCATCAAGGATGATAAGGTAGGAAAGCGATTATTGGAAGCGCTGACAAAGAAAGCAAAAGAAGGGGTAGAGGTCAGGCTTCTGATGGATGCATTGGGAAGCCGATTTATCAACGACTGGAGGCTTTCAGAATTTCTGGAGGCTGGTGGGAAGACTGCCTATTTCTTCAAACCGAAGTTGAAATATCTTTATTTTGAGATGAATTACCGCAATCACCGAAAAATTGTTGTCATCGACAGTGAAATCGGTTATACCGGCGGCTTTAATATTGCAAAAGAGTATCTGGGGCAGAAGCGAAAGTTCGGCTACTGGAGAGATACGCACATCAGGCTGCAGGGCGGCGCTGTGCAGGATCTCAACGCTCGCTTTATCATGGACTGGCGTTTTGCGTCCAAAGAGCAGATGGAACTTGACGAAGCCTATCTGGGTGCGCCAAAGGATGCGGGGACAAGCCCTGTACAGATTGTTTCCAGCGGACCGGACTCTGTCAGAGAAGAAATTAAGCGTTCTATGATGAAGATGATTACCTACGCACAGAAGTCAGTTTATCTGCAAACGCCGTACTTTATTCCGGATCCCAGCATGCTGGAATCCCTCAAAATGGCAGCGCAGTCCGGCGTAGACGTACGAATTATGATACCGTGTATGCCTGACCATATGTTTGTCTACTGGGCGACTTACGCTTACTGCGGCGAACTTCTTCGCTCCGGGGCCAGGGTGTTTATTTATGATAACGGCTTTCTTCATGCTAAGACTCTGGTAGTGGATGGAGAGATTTCAACGGTTGGCTCTGCTAACTTCGACAGGCGAAGCTTTCGGCTTAACTTTGAATCCAACGCCTTTGTTTATGATAAAACATTTGGCGAAAAGATGGACAGGCAGTTTATGATTGATATGGAACATGGTCATGAATTGACACGAAAGGATTATAACAACAGAAAGACAGCAGTGAAATTCAAAGAAGCTATTTCCAGATTGCTGTCAGATATATTATGACGGGAGGATACCAATGAAATTTTATCTTGCGCTTTGGTTTGCAAAGCTCATTAACATCATCATCAACATTGTGGACAAGAGCCGCGGCTCCAACTTCTCCGGTGAAAAAGCCATGAAGATTGATCCTAAGATGGTGGCTCACTTTAAAGGAATTGATTATTCCAAGGTTCTGTTTATCACCGGTACCAACGGCAAATCGACGACCAACAATCTGATTACTCATATTTTCCGCTCAAATGGAAAGAAAGTGGTTGCTAATCTGGAGGGTGCAAACCTGATTTACGGTGTTGCGACTGCGCTTTCTAAGGCATCCAGCTTGACTGGCCGTATTAAGGCGGACTATATCATCTTTGAGACTGACGAACGTTATCTGCCGCTGATTCATAAGCAGCTTCCGGCACAGAATATTATGATTACCAATCTGCAGAAGGATCAGGTGCAGAGAAACGGCGATCCGGACTTTATCTACCGAAAAATTTTTGACGGGCTGCCTGACGGCATTCGCTTCTTTTTAAATAACGAGGAGCCGAGAACCCGCTCTTTTGGAGACAAATCTGAAAACATTGTAACTTACGGTGTTGATCGTCATAACGAGTCTTTCACCAAGGATGAGAGCTTTCCGACTATGGCTTGTCCTCGTTGCAGGCACAAAATCATCTTCGATTATTATAACAACGATGGCGTTGGCAAATTCCACTGCAGCCACTGCGGTCTATCTTCAGACGAAAGAGCAGACTACACCATTACCGATGTGGATTTTGCGGCGAGAAAGTTTAAGCTTGGTGATGTAACCTTTGATATGCCATACGATACACCTTATATGTGCTACAATTATGCCGGTGCGCTTGCAGTAGCCAAGGAACTTGGCAGCATAGAACCTGCTGATGCGGCAAAAGCCTTTGGCTCCTTCAAAAATGTGGGCGGTCGCTTTGAGATTTTGAAATATAAAGATAAAACCATTAAATACATGCGGATTAAGCAGGAAAATCCGGAAACTTTGCAGACCTGTATCAACGTCATGGCTGCAGACAAGGAAACGAAGATGGTGTGCCTTGGGTTGTGTCCTCTTATTGACCTGATTCCACACTATACCAACTCTTTCTACGCCTTTGACTGTGATTTGTCAGGTCTGGTAAAATCTGACGTTGAGAAATACTTCTGCTTTTCCGAAGCGGTTTGCTTTGATACTGCCAACAGATTGATTTACGAGGGAGTAGATCGGTCAAAGATTTCTATTGCAGAAACTGAAGCGGTAGAGACCATCTTTAAGGAAATTGAGGAGACAGAAACGAAGAATATTTACCTGATTACGTGGCTGCATACTTTTGAACACATGAAGAAGTACATCGATAAGGAGGGAAATTAAATGAAAGACTTAAAAATTGCGTGGCTTTTCCCGGATACGTTGTATCTTCACGGAGAGAGGGGAAATATTCTGGCGCTGCAGCAGATTGCAAAGCTGAAAGGTCTGGAAACTTCGATAGATCGTATTGATTTTGATACCGAGAATTTTAATCCGATGGATTATGATATCATCTTTTGCCCGCCGGGAGAAATCGTGTCTTTTCCAGTAGTACTGGAATATCTGAGGCCGCAGGCTGACGCTTTTAAGGCTTATATCGAAAGCGGCAAGGTGCTTTTGGCAACCGGAACGTCTATGGCGCTGTGGTGCAAAGAAGTGCAGAGAGCCGACGGCAGCAGTTTTGAGGGACTGGGGATTCTGGATGCAGTTGCGAAGGAAAATGATGCGGTATATGGTGACGATGTGTACTTTAGCTGTAAATATGGAAGCAAGGAAGTGGAAGTGCTGGGAAACCAGATTCAGATGGCGGATTTTATCTGCGATGTGCAGCCTGCCTTCGGTCAGCTGATTTATGGCTATGGAAACACTGGAAAGGATAGACAGGAAGGTTTTCTGCTAGAAAATGCAATTTTCACCAACACCCTGGGACCTATGCTTGTAACCAATCCGTGGCTTACAGAGGAAATTATTACTGTGGCAGCCGAAAAAGCAGGGCTTGCGTTAAACGACGAGGAACTGGATGTATCTTTGGAGCAGGAATCCTTTGCTGCAAAGAAGAGATATATTGAAGGAAAAGAAAGCAGATTAACAAACTGCAGATAGTGAAAGGAGAATCGATATGGCTTTTTTAGATAAGCTGACCGATGCCGCTGCTGCTATCGGTGATAAGGCAAACGATGCAATTGAAGTAACGAAGATTAAAACAAAGATTAATGGAGAAAAGAAAGAACTAGAAGTGGATTTTGCACAGCTGGGCAGAATTTATTATGACCTAATTAAAGCAGGGGCTGGCGCAGAGCAGGCTGCACTAGATCTCACTGCGGCGATTGATGCGAGACAAGAAGTGCTGATAGAACTGGAAGAAGAACTAAAAAAACTTTAATTTTATTTGCAAAAAAAAGTGTGAAACGAAAAAACGCTTTGGCAGGTACCCAAGATGGCTTGCCGAAGCGTTTTTGATTTGTCGATTATCTGGTGCTGGTATTGTCACAGCCGTTGCCGGTGTTATGGCAGCCGTTGTGAGAGCCGATGGAGATTTCGATGTTAATGCCACCGCTTGCGGAAAAGAGAATGATGCCTGCAGCAGCGCCAATCAGCGCAGCAGCAGAAACCAGCATAGCTTTCTCGGCAGGGGTATGTTCTTTCTGTAAAAACCTTTTCAGTCTGCATGTGCCTTCCATAATTGTATCCTCCCAGTTTGTTAGCTGATTTTATTCTACCATGAATGAGAAGAAAAGGCAACGTGCGCAACGCATACTTCTCTGCGAACTATATTTGTTGGGCGCAGTGTGGCCAGTGTGCATATATTTGAAAAAAATATCGATTTTATGCACGTTAACAAGGCATTAATGCAACAGAGGCGTACTACTTCTACAGTGAAAGATTTACGGCAGAGGAACGCAAAGCTCGGTTCCAATCATCAGATTGTATGGGTCGATGGATGGATTGGCTTGCATAATATCATCCAGCTTTGCGCCATGCATTTTTGCAATTAAGTACAGAGTGTCTCCAGCTTCTACCACGTGGGTAATCACTTTTGGCTTTGACGGTTCTTCCGGCTTTGGAAGTTGGGAAGGATCTCCCGGAATACAGAGTCTGGTTCCGATTTGCAGATTGTATGGATTGGTAATGTGATTAACCTTCATCAAAAGACTGACTGGCAGATCATATTTCTCTGCAATTGTGTACAGGGTATCACCTGCTGAGACAGTATAGACATCGATACATACAAGTGTATTACTCATAAAAAACCACCTTTCTTTTTTGACCGTTTATATTATAGTATTTTCAATTGCCCATAAATGTGATAAAATATTTAAAAATATATTGGGAAAGGAAAAAAGATTTGAAACGATTTTTACGCTCACCGGCGCTGGTGCTGCTCTTTGCACTGATTGTACTTAGAATTATTTCTAATCCATACGTAGATGCCGGAGAATGGATTATGGATAAACTTTTGATTTTGCCTGGCATTATTATAGGTTTATCTTTTCACGAATTTGCACACGGGATTGTATCTTATAAGCTAGGGGATCCAACTCCGAAGCTGCAGGGAAGATTAACCATAAACCCCGCGGCACATATTGATCCTTTTGGTTTTTTTGCGCTGCTAATCGCGGGATTTGGATGGGGTGTTCCTGTAGAAATTGATCCGCGCTATTATAAACACAGAAGGCGGGACGAAATGTTGGTGTCCTTTGCGGGAGTCGTGATGAATCTCTTCATTGCTATCGTCTTTTCGTTTGTACTGAAAGGCTTATTTATCATGAATCCACCTTGGCTCATGGGCACTTTCGGAGATGTTCTTTTAGACGTTTTGTTTTACATCATATCGGTCAATGTGGTGCTGATGGTATTTAATCTGCTGCCGGTGCCGCCGCTGGATGGGTTCGGCATTTTGACCGAGATTTTCGACCTGCGGAAATACAACTGGTATTATCAGGTTTACGACAAAGGATTTCTTATTCTGCTGGCGCTGATTATCTTTAACGTAACTGATGTTGTGCTGGTGCCTTGCGTCAACTTTGTATATCAGCTTCTGATGGATTTGATTATTTTTTAAAGATTTTGCGAAGTTATGAGCTGCCCGTGTATGCTAGATGGCTATGCGGGCATTCTTTGGTTTGAAGATTATTAGCACTCGTTGATGATGAGTGCTAAAAAGTTCTTTACTTTTTGAAAAAGTGGGTATAAAATAGAGACAGAGATTAAAAATAGTACAAATATAGTGATGTTTGAAGCGGGGGTGAAGCATATGAACATCGAAAAATTTACACAGAATGCACAGTCCGCCATTATGGACTGCCAAAATATTGCAATTTCAGAGGGCCATCAGGTACTGGAGGGTGAGCATTTGCATTTAGCGCTGCTAATGCAGAAGGACGGTCTGATTCCGAAGCTTTTGCAGTACATGGAGGTCAATCCTTCCTATATGATTGCTGAGCTTCAGGAAGCCATCGAGAAACTGCCGAAAGTTTCCGGAAATGCTGATAATATCTACGCTTCTAGAAGGCTGAATCAGGTTCTGATTTCTGCAGAGAAGGAAGCAGAGCAGTTTAAAGATGAATATGTCAGTGTTGAGCACTTGTACCTGGCGCTCCTTGCTGAGCGAGGCACACCATCTGCTAAGCTGTTTTCTAGGTATCAGATTACCAAGGAGAAATTTTTGGAGGCTCTTTCTAAAGTGAGAGGAAACCAGCGTATTACCAGCCAGAATCCTGAAGATAACTATGACGTGTTGAATAAGTATGGTCGTGATCTCGTGGAGATGGCAAGAGAGGGAAAACTGGACCCGGTTATTGGGCGTGACAGCGAAATCAGACACGCAATTCAGATCCTTTCCAGAAGAACTAAAAATAATCCGGTCTTGATTGGTGAGCCGGGGGTAGGCAAGACTGCCGTAGTAGAAGGGCTGGCACAGAGAATTTTAAACGGCGATGTGCCGGAGGGACTGAAAGACAAGACGATTTTTGCGCTTGATATGGGAGCCCTCATTGCCGGCGCCAAATTCAGAGGAGAGTTTGAGGAACGTCTGAAAGCCGTTCTCAACGAAATCGAAAAGTCCGATGGTAGAATTATTCTGTTCATTGATGAGATTCACAATATTGTAGGTGCAGGAAGAACAGAGGGCTCCATGGATGCAGGAAACCTGCTGAAACCAAAGCTTGCCAGAGGAGAACTTCACTGCATTGGCGCTACGACTCTTGATGAATATCGCAAGTATATCGAAAAGGACGCAGCACTTGAGCGACGTTTTCAGAAGGTTCTTGTGGATCAGCCGACAGTGGAGGATACCATTTCCATTCTCCGTGGTCTTAAGGAACGCTTTGAGATTCATCACGGCGTGCGCATTACAGACAGC
This sequence comes from Anaerotruncus sp. 80, assembly GCF_009936115.1. NCBI lineage: Bacteria > Bacillati > Bacillota > Clostridia > Eubacteriales > Oscillospiraceae > Anaerotruncus > Anaerotruncus sp. 80. The sequence continues at coordinate 5,039 of NZ_QWES01000017.1, read as the reverse complement.
GCTCTCATTGCCTGCGCAACTCTTTCTGACCGGTATATTTCCGATCGTTTTCTTCCAGATAAAGCCATTGACTTGATGGATGAGGCAGCTTCCAAAATCAGAACGGAAATCGACAGCTTGCCAACGGAACTTGATGAGATTTCCAGAAAAATCATGCAGCTGGAAATCGAAAAGCAAGCTCTTTCCAAGGAGACAGACCGCGGATCGGTGGCAAGGCTTTCCGCACTTGAAAAAGAGCTTTCCCAGCTTCGCGAGGAAAATGCCACGATGCGTGCCCAGTGGGAAAATGAGAAAAAAGCGATTACCCAGGTGAAGAGTACCAAGGAGCAGATAGAAGAAGTAAAGCACCAGATGGAAGAGGCGGAAAGAAACTACGACCTTGAAAAACTAGCGCAGCTGAAATACGGTACGCTGCCGGAGCTTTTGAAAAAGCTTGAAACTGATAAGCAGACTGCTGAAACGGCTGAGGAAAATCGCCTGCTGAAAGAAGAGGTCGGCGAGGAAGAAATTGCAGAAGTAGTTTCTGCATGGACTGGCATTCCTGTCGCCAAGCTGGTAGAGTCGGAGAAGGAAAAGCTGCTCAAATTGCCGGAAATTTTGCACCGCAGAGTCATCGGTCAGGAAGAAGGAGTTGTTTCTGTATCAGAATCCATTCTTCGCGCACGGGCAGGCTTAAAGGACGAAAACAGACCAATCGGATCCTTTATTTTCCTTGGACCTACTGGTGTTGGTAAAACTGAGCTTGCCAAGGCTTTGTCAGAGTCTCTCTTTGATTCGGAGAAGAATATGATTCGTATCGACATGTCCGAGTACATGGAAAAGCACGCAGTGTCCAGACTGGTCGGTGCGCCTCCGGGATATGTGGGCTACGATGAAGGCGGTCAGCTGACTGAAGCTGTTCGCCGCAAGCCATACAGCGTGGTTCTCTTCGATGAAATTGAAAAAGCGCACCCGGATGTATTCAACATTCTGCTGCAGCTTCTGGATGATGGAAGACTGACCGATAATCAGGGAAGAACAGTAGATTTCAAAAATACCATTATCATCATGACCTCCAACATCGGCAGCAGTCAGCTGATTGAAAACATCCAGCCTGACGGCTCGATTGATGAGAAAACCAAGGAAGATGTAGAAAACCAGCTGAAGAATTACTTCCGTCCGGAATTCCTCAACAGAATCGACGATATCGTGGTCTTCAGTCCGCTGACAGAAGACCAGATTGTAAGTATTATCGAGCTTTCCTTAAAGGGACTTGAGAGACGCCTTTCTGAGCGTGAAATTATTCTTTCCCTGACGGAAGAGGGTAAGAGGTTCATTGCAAAAAATTCCTACGATCCGGCCTATGGTGCAAGACCTGTAAAAAGATATCTGCAGAAAAATATCGAAACAGCCCTTGCTTCCAAGCTGATTCAGGGTGAAATTACAGACGGGGATACAGTGGTCATCAATTCTGACGGAGAACAACTGATTTTTGAGGTAAAATAAAATAGAGAATACAAGAACAGCCTCCCGCAATAAGCTTTGCTGGAGGCTGTAATAGTTTTTGATTATTTATTTGAATTTTCGTTTTTTGCCATTTTCCATATGTTCTTTCATCGCCAGTGCGCCGCCTTCGATGTCGCCGGCTTTAAATGCTTCGAAGATAGTGCGGTGTTCCAAAAGGACATCGTTCAGGTAGGAAGGGGCGTAGTAGTTGGATGGGCTGCAGTGCTTCAAATAAGTCTGATAGGAAGACAGTATTTGCTTCAGCATTCTGTTATGCGTTGCCATGTAAATAATCTGATGGAATGCTGTATTGATATTAATCATTTTGTTAATATCGTTTTTCATGGTATAAAATTCCATGAATTCAAAGGTCTCCTCAAGTTCTTGCATTTCTTCTTCTGTAATGCGTTCAATAGCCCATCTCACAGCTTGAATTTCATAATCTTTGCGAAGGGTAAACATATCTTCTAAATCTTGTGTGGAAAGCCCAAGGACAAAGGCGCCTCTGTTGGGAATATTTTCAATGAGACCGTCCATTTCAAGCTGTCTCAATGCTTCTCTGACAGGTGTCCTGCTGACTTTATACTCATTGCAGATTTTCTGTTCTGTTAATTTTTCACCGGGCTTTAGTTTGCCAGTTAAAACGTCTTCCTGAAGCTCTGTGTAAAGATTGGTGGATAGGGGCTGATTGCCTGTTTTGCCGTCTTCTAAGTATTGAATAATAGACATTTCTTTCCTCCTGGATTTTAACCGTATACAATTATATGAGGGGAATGGGCATTTGTCAAGCAAAATAGATGCGTGGCTTGCGGTGGTCTGTCTGCTCGGACTTGTCAAAGATTGTTTTTTCTTGTATAATGCTAGGTATGAAACAGGAACACATTAAAGAAATTTTAGACATTTTGGAGGATACTTATCCGGACGCAGAGTGCGCACTGCATCATCAAAATGTATTTCAGCTTATTGTAGCGGTGGCTTTGTCCGCACAAACCACAGACAAAAGCGTCAATCAGGTGACTCCGGATTTATTCGCAGCTTATCCGGACGCTTTTGCACTGGGAAATGCCGACCCGGAGGAGGTTAGCGAGTATATCAGGCGAATCGGCATGTACAAGACGAAGTCAAAGAATATCGTAAAGATGGCGAAAATGCTGGCAGATCAATACGACGGCAAGGTGCCGGAGGACTACGACAAATTGGTGGAACTGCCGGGTGTAGGCAGGAAAACTGCTAACGTAGTGCTTTCTGTAGGATTTGGACATCAGCGTATTGCGGTGGATACTCACGTATTTAGAGTGGCAAACAGAATCGGTTTTGTCAGCGAAAAAGACGTGTTGAAAACAGAGATGGCGCTGATGGAAGTAATCCCTGAAGATAGATGGTCGAGAACTCACCATTCACTGATTTTCCACGGCAGAAACTGCTGCGACGCCAGAAAGCCTGCTTGCGAAAACTGCAGCATAAAGGAACTTTGTGAGAAGCATTTATAAAGCGTTTGCGAAAGCAGGACAGAAAGGACAAGCTATGAAAAAAAGAGCCTTGGCTTTACTTTTGACATGTACCATGATGCTGAGTGTGTCATTTATATTGCAGCCGCAAGAAGCTGTAGCTGACTCAGGTACAGGGTATGCAGGACAGGATTGTACTGCAAACGAGACCGCCTCTTCCACCATTGACTATGCCATGAGTAAGTACAAGCACCTGAGCACTTTTCCAAAGAGTGGAGAATGCTGGGGGTTTGCTGAGACTATCAACGGACTTTTGGCAGCGCAAAACGATGTTAACTATTTTACAGGACTAAAGAATACCCAGAAGAATTTCCTAAAAAAATGTCTTGGTGTTAAAGCGGGCACGCATATTCGTTTTTGCAATACCAGACAGTTTGACAGTTGGTCTGGTCATTCCGTGGTGCTTTTAAAGGTGACGGAAGATTATATTTATTGGGCTGACAATAATTATGACAGAGCCAATACGGTGCAGTATTACAGTGGCACTATCGATGATTTTTTCTCGATGTATGGACAGTATAGCTATCTGACTATGGTGAAAAAACCAGTTAAGTACAAAACTTATGCAGCCCCAACGGTATCTTCAATGCGAGATATGGAAGCTGGCGGAATTCGGTTGACATGGCTGAAGACCACTAATACAACCCGCTACGATGTGTACCGAAGCTACAATAAAACCGGAACTTATAAGCGCATTGGAAAGACAGAGGACAGGGTTTTTCTTGATCGTTCTGTGGACATGGGACAAAAAGCTTACTACAAAATTAAAGCGGTCAAAACCAGTGGCAGCCAATACAGCAATATCGTATCAAACACGCTGAAGCTGGCGACACCTGTAGTTACCATAGAAAACAATCAGGCGGAAAGTAAGATTACACTGTCTTGGGGACAGGTAGCTAAAGCAGATTGCTATAAAGTCTATCGTAAAATTGGAACGGACAGAGAAAAACTGGTAAAGACTACTACAAATCTGACCTATACTGCAAGGGTAAGCAATATCGAAGGTATCTGCCGGTACCGTGTAAAGGCGGTTTATGCTGGAAACAGTAGCGGGAATTCAGCTTACTCCAAAGCTGTTTATGTAGATATACAGCTGCAGCCGCCAACTGGTTTTTCCGGAGTGCTTCACGATGATGAGAATGGATCCGTTACGTTGTCATGGAATGAAGTAAAAGGCGCAGACTGTTATGAGCTCTACTGCAGCAGAACGATAAACGGTCCTTATTGGCTTGAGGCAACGATTAAAGAGGAGACAACATATTTTGATTCGCTGAGAAAACCGGGGCAGCAGTACTACTACTTCCTCATTGCAAGAAATTCTGTAACCAGCACGAGCAGTCAGCCGTGCGATCCGATTTTGATTTAACATGATTGGAGCTGTCTCAAAATAAAATGAGACAGCTTTTGTTTTGATTTTCGACCAGAGCGCCGGCTTGAAGCAGTTAGTCAGGCAAATTCGTGTACGGGAGTAAACCTGGCAGAAAGAGAATTAAGATATGCCGATGATTTACCCCGTGCCAATTTTGAACTTGATTTCTGTATACATGGCGCGGACCTTTGAGAAAGTGCCAGGTAGAAAAGCTTTTTTAGAAAAAATGGCGGCGGCAGAAAGAAATGCAGACAGATAGTCGGAAAAACTTTAGCATCCTACAGTAAAATATCAAAAAAGTGGGTATTAGGCGGCAGGTGCGCGCCAGTTTTTTATGAAAATGAATCCCAATATGGCGTTTGGCGGATGGCTGACGCCATGTATACAAAAAAACGCTTAGAAGATGGCGTTTTTCATGGGGTGAACGCCGGATATCCAAAAAAATCTTGAGATTATGGCGCGCCGGATTCTACGCAGCAAAAACTACCGTATGATTACTAGTTACAAAATAATATGACGCCCCATGGGGCGTCTATTTGACTTAAATGGTGGAAATAAAGAACAGGCGGTCTCAATCAATGAGACCGCCCGCTTTGTAAGGTCATTGTCAGAGGACAACAAGGTTCCCGGGCACCCACCCGAAGCTTTGCTTCGTGGAAGGGTGGGGTTGTTATTGT
>NZ_QWES01000016.1:0-90627 GCF_009936115.1 Anaerotruncus sp. 80 | reverse complement strand
ATACCAGTCGGAAAACACTTCCGACTGGTCAGAAAATTTTATTTTTTTAATTGTCTACTTGACGGGTAGCAGTTCACAGATAAAATGAGACAGCCTCTTTGCATATGCACCATTTAAAGCAAATATGCGATGAATGGTGCGAATTATTTTTTTGCAGTTTTTATTTTTGCACCATTTCGGGCTAAAACAGATGGAATGGTGCGCATAAAGCCTGTAAAAACATAAAATCACCGGTGATTCGTTTTCATCTGGAAATTATATACAGAATCTAGAAGCAATATCTTCCATAATTTATCATTTCTGTCCAGTGATTTCAATTTCTTAAAAGCTCTCACAGAAAAATCTGCACCATCAAGTATTATTTCTCTATAAATGGTGCGCAGTGGCGGGGTTGTGCACTTAACAGCCGCACCATTTCCAGTATTTTAAAGGAAAATGGTGCAGGAGCGACAAAACTAATTTTGAGACATCTCCGGCTCAAAAGCAAATCTAATCCAATTCAATCATTTTCTGATGAGGATACTGACTAATCAGCAGTTTGGGAGCATCCTCCGTAACATGTTAGAAAGTTGTAAAGAAAGATAAATCCGTCGGACTTGTTCCAGTCCAAGTCCTGTGTTATGATACTAGAAAACCCCCAGAAAGGAACGAATACTATGATTATATATTTCACCGGCACCGGAAACAGTCGCCATCTGGCGCAGCAGCTGGCAAAAATTCTGGACGACGACTGCATCTCCGCCGTTTCCTATATTAAAGAAAACAAAGTCGGCGACTTCCATTCGGAAAAAGCCTACATCTTCGTCTGTCCAGTCTATGCGTGGCAAATGCCTCACATCTTTGAGGAATTTTTAAATAAAAGTACTTTTTCCGGAAGTACTGACTGCTATTTTGTCATGAACTGCGGTGATGAAATCGGAAATGCCGAGAAAGGCGTCAAAGCCTTTTGTGCTCGCAAAGGATTTCAATACCGAGGGGTAATCGGTATAAAAATGCCAGAAAATTACATTGCTATCTTTTCCGCACCGGATAAAGAGAGCGAAGAGCGAATTATCGCTGCTGCTGATGAGAAAGTTACCTGTGCCGCTGAGACAATATGCGCCGGCGAAGCCTTTCCGCCATGCAAGATTACTACCATCGACAAGCTAAAAAGCGGCATAGTCAACAAGACTTTTTATAAAATGGTTATTTCTGACAAAAAATTCCATGCCACTGAAAGATGCACCGGCTGCGGCAACTGCACCAAAAGCTGCATGCTGAACAACATCAGCATCAAGGCCGGAAAGCCTCTCTGGGGCGGTCACTGCACCCACTGTATGGCTTGTATCTGCGGCTGCTCTGAAGAAGCTATCGAATACGGCAAACACACCGAAGGACTGCGGAGATATTTTCTAAAAGACTAATCAAGCAATTTCACTTTGGAAATCTAGTTTCCGACCGCATAGTGTCAAAACTGGCATCGTGCGGTCATCCGCAAAAAAACTGTAACAGCAAGTCTGACCGCAGAAAAGCAAAAATTGCTTACTGCGGTCAAAAAATCAAAATTTACATCTTATTTTTTTATAAAATCACTTTTTCTTTCCCAGTATATTGTAATAATTTCCAGAATAGGAAATTCAGATTCCTAAAATTAAGTTTAGACAATAGATTTTTCCATACAGAATCTCGTCTATCATCTTTCTCCTGACTGCATCATCCCTCTCAAACAGGTTTACGGTCAATTTTGGATTTACACAATTTTAAAATCCGACCGCTGACCTACTTTAAACCAGTAATACAGTCAAATTCGTCATTCCCAAACAAAAAGCAGGTGTTTTACACCCGCATTGCCATACTTCGTTCTCCAACTATCATAAAGCTGCTCATAGAAGTGGCGCAAAGTTTTCCGCTCTGTCTGTCATATGCTTTTCCGATGGCTCTGACCATGCGCCGCCCCACATTATTATAATCAATATGGAACACGTACTGCGTACCGCTAAACGGTTTCAAAAAGCTGACGGAAATATCCGTAGTCGTCACATTCTTCTGGGTCAGCGCCACAGCGCCCATGCCTGTAGCCGTATCGAACAGACTGCAAATAACGCCGCCGTGCACATCACCCGATGGGTTCTTGCTCCACTCCCCTACGTCAAATCCCAGTTCAATCCACTTTTCCTCAATATTACAATCTAAATAGTAAATCCCCAGCCTATCATTAAACCGCTCCGGCTGCTTTGCCGCGCTTTCCGTCACACTCTTTAATTCTTCAACAAATTCTGTCTGATTCAAACTGCCTTTTCCGCCTTTCCGTCTTCATGTGTCACTAAATCATGCTATCACAAATCTGCCGATTTTTCAATTCCCAGTTGCGTCGCAGCGTCCAATGCTTAAACGTTTTTCCTTTTGCAGAGCTTTACCCTTTGTTGACGCAAAAAAAGGAAAACCCCTTTGACCATCCCATTGATAAAGCTGAATTCCTATCCCAAATCAATGAATTCCGAAGAATTTCATAGCGTCACCTACAATTCACGATGATTTATCAGTCCTATACCCATCAAAGATCCCTCTCACTCTTTGCATTTTCCTTTTTTCCAAGGAATAAAGGGTAAAGTTCTGCAAAACTAAATTTCCTTTCACATTCTCTCACCCACAGCTCACAAACTCACATGCAAAAGGCGCAGCCACATCCAAGGTGCCAGCTGCGCCAAATCTACAAAATGTCCTATATCCTTTATTCTACGCTTCCAAAAACCGCCGCATCTTTCGCTCTCTTCTCAGCAAGGGTTTCTTCCAGCATCATATCCTTGACCTTCATCAGTCTGGTCTGGTTTCCGCGCTCGTTTTCATCAAGCTTCATCTGTATATACTTGATGGTTGCCTGAAGTTTTGGAATCATGACATATTCCAAAGCATTTACGCGGCGGCGGGTCTTTTCCAGTTCCGCTGCCAGAAGCTGTGTCTGCTTTTCCTTTGCAGCCAGTTCCAGAAGCGCCGGAAATAAATCCGACAGTTCGGCTACTGCGTTATCCAATTCTCCCGAAGTTCTGGCAAAGCCGTAAGGGAAAATATTGGTCGGATCTTCCGCCGTGGTCTTAAAACCAAAGACAGGAACATCTACACTCATGATGTTCTTGTTTCCCACTTCCAGCAGAACACCCTGCTTGGGAAACATCAGGGATTCTTCCATAACCTCCTGACTCATCATGGCGCTTGCCACAGAGAAATTCCGGTACACGCCGGCAAGGGCCGCCTCAACCTCCTTACGAAGTCTTCCGTTTTCCCGTGCCAGTTCCAGAAATTCCTTCATCAGCTCATCACGCTTATCTTTGAGCAGCTTGTGACCGCGAGTAGCTGTTTTTAGCCGCTTTTTCAGAGACGTCAGCATCATACGGGTAGGATTTACATTCATTCTTTCAGCCATGACGCCTCACCTACCCTAAATACTTCTCAATGTACTCGTCTTTGATTCGTTTCAGCTCGCTCTTCGGCAGGAGTTTCAGAAGCTCCCATCCCAGATTCAGCGTTTCTTCAATGGTTCTGTCCTTTTCATAGCCCTGCGATACGTACTGTTTTTCAAACTCCTGGCTGAATTTTGCGTACATCAGGTCGATATCGCTGAGAGCGGCTTCACCTAAGATCGTCATCAGTTCCAGTGACTCTTTTCCGCGGGCGTATGCCGCAAAGAGTTGGTTCATGGTGTCCGCATGATCCTCACGGGTTTTGCCTGCACCGATGCCTTTATCCTTCAGACGGGAAAGCGATGGCATTACATCGATCGGCGGCTGTACGCCTTTTCTGTAAAGGTCGCGGGACAAAATAATCTGTCCTTCGGTAATATATCCGGTCAGGTCGGGAATCGGATGCGTCTTATCTTCTTCCGGCATAGTCAGAATCGGAATCATAGTGATAGAGCCCTCCTGCCCCCGCTTACGACCAGCTCTTTCGTACATAGTCGCAAGGTCGGTATAAAGATAACCCGGGTAGCCGCGGCGTCCCGGCACTTCCTTACGAGCTGCCGAAACTTCACGAAGGGCTTCCGCATAGTTGGTAATATCGGTCATGATAACCAGAACATGCATGCCCAGATCAAATGCCAAATATTCCGCTGCGGTCAGTGCCATACGCGGCGTTGCGATACGTTCAACTGCCGGGTCATTGGCAAGATTCATAAACATAACCGTTCTGTCGATGGCTCCTGTGCGGCGGAAGTCCGATGCAAAGAAATCCGCTTCCTCGTAGGTAATACCGATTGCTGCAAATACTACCGCAAAATTGCTTTCACCGCCGATTACTTTCGCCTGGCGCGCAATCTGTGCCGCAAGATCAGCATGAGGAAGACCTGAAGCTGAAAAAATAGGCAGCTTCTGTCCTCTAACCAATGTGTTCAGTCCGTCGATCGCCGATACACCGGTTTGAATAAATTCTGCCGGATAGTCTCTGGCTGCCGGATTCATCGGTAGACCATTGATATCCAGTCTTTTTTCGGCAATGATAGCAGGACCGCCATCAGCAGGGCGTCCCATACCGTCAAAAACTCTGCCAAGCATTTCCGGAGAAACAGAAAGCTGATTGCCTCTTCCGAGAAACTTCACCGAGCTTTCTGCAAGGTTAATGCCCGCAGCGCTTTCAAAGAGCTGCACCAGAGCGTCCGTACCGTTAATTTCCAAAACTTTGCATAACCGTTTTTCGCCGCTTTGCAGAATAATTTCGCCCAGTTCGTCGTAGGTCACATTTTCCACATCTTTGACGAGCATTAAAGGCCCTGCAACTTCTGATATAGTCTTATATTCTTTCATCATCGTCATCAGCCTCCCCTCTGGTCAAATCCCCAATAGACTGCTTCATGGTGTTCATAATTTCGTCGTAGGTTTCGTCAACTTTCGCTTCCTCTACATACTTAAATCTACCGATGGACTCACGTTCAGAAAGCCCTGTCAATGCGTCAAAATCAGCACCTTTGCCCACTGCATCCTTCGCCATCTCGTAGTAACCCAAAATCAGTTTCAGCATTTTAAACTGTTTGTCTAAGGAAGCATAAGTATCCACATCGTGGAACGCATTCTGATGGAGATAGTCTTCGCGAATAGAACGCGCCGCTTCCAATTTCAGGCGGTCTTCAAAGGACAAAGCGTCCACGCCGACCAGCTGTACGATTTCCTGCAGTTCCGCCTCTTCTTGCAAAAGCAGCAGCGCCTGTGCGCGCAGCGCAGGAAACTCTTTGCTGACGTTTTCTTCATACCACTTAGTTAGGCGATCTACATAAAGGGAATAGCTCTGCAGCCAGTTAATAGCTGGGAAGTGACGCTTGTAGGCGAGAGAAGAATCCAGGCACCAGAACACCTTTACAATACGTAGTGTTGCCTGAGAAACCGGCTCAGAAATATCACCGCCCGGAGGAGATACTGCACCGATGGCGGAAAGCGCACCGAGTCTTCCTTCTTTACCCAGAGAAATAACTCTACCAGCCCTTTCATAGAACTGTGCCAGTCTGGATGCCAGATAAGCAGGGTATCCTTCTTCGCCCGGCATTTCTTCAAGACGACCGCTCATTTCACGAAGGGCTTCTGCCCATCTGGATGTAGAGTCAGCCATCAAAGCTACAGAATAGCCCATATCTCTAAAGTACTCTGCAATCGTAATACCAGTATAGATAGATGCTTCACGAGCCGCAACCGGCATATCGGAAGTGTTTGCGATGAGGACAGTTCTCTTCATCAATGACTCTCCCGACCGTGGGTCTTTTAACTCAGGAAACTCCATCAGTACGTCGGTCATTTCGTTTCCGCGCTCACCGCAGCCGATATAGACTACGATGTCTGCATCTGCCCATTTTGCCAGCTGATGCTGCACCACAGTTTTTCCGGAGCCGAATGGACCCGGTACTGCAGCAACGCCACCCTTTGCAATTGGGAACATAGTGTCGATCACACGCTGCCCTGTAACCAGCGGCATTTCAGGCACCAGTTTTTCTTTGTACGGTCTGCCACGGCGAACCGGCCATTTCTGCATCATGGTAAGCTCTGCCAGACTTCCATCTTCCTTGCGTACGGTGCACACCACTTCATCTACAGTAAAACTGCCGCCGGTGATAGATTCCACCGTACCGCAAACGCCGTAAGGCACCATAATTTTCTGCTCTACAATAACGGTCTCCTGCACCGTACCGATGATGTCGCCAGCCTCGACTTTGTCGCCGGCAGCGACTGCAGGGACAAATTCCCATTTCTTTTCTCTATCCAGTGACGGTACTTTAATACCTCTGGTGATATTTGCGCCAGCCACTTCGCGCATGGCGACGAGAGGTCTTTGAATACCGTCGTACATGGTCTCAATGAGTCCCGGCCCCAGTTCTACAGAAAGCTGAGCCCCTGTTGAAACTACCGGCGCGCCAGGTCCGATTCCTGCTGTTTCTTCATATACCTGAATGGACGCCATGTCACCGCGCATTTCTATGATTTCACCGATTAACCCCTGATCTCCTACATGTACAACGTCGAACATATCGGCGTCTTCCATGCCCGAAGCGATGACCAGCGGCCCGGAAACCTTTACGATTTTTCCCTGACTCATCTATTTTTCACCTCCAAATAGTATGTCTGCTCCCACAGCACGCTCCACTGCCTTGCTTACGCTGCGCATACCTTCTCCGGTTGCGCCTTCTTTTCCTGGAATGGAAATAATCGCAGGCAGTCTGCTGTCTTTGTATTTGTCAATTTCCTCCGCCATATCCTTTGCGAGCACTTCTGTGATATAAATAATCGCATAGCCCTCTTTTACAAGTCGGCGCAGGATGCTCCTTGCTTCTTCGCTTTCAGCAGCGGGAAACACATCAAGTCCAACAGCTTTAAAGCCCAGAACCGATTCCCTGCCGCCAATTACACCTATCTTATACATATGGCTCCCTCAATTTCTCTGCAATCTGCTCCGGCGTAGAGCCGATTAAGATTCCCGTCAGGATAATTCGCAGATTGTCAATTTCCAGTTCCTTTGCATACCAGTATCCCGCAATTGGCACGATGCCGAAGCTCTCATATTTCGCCTTTTTGTTAAATTCCATCAACGCATCCTCGCAGAGCTTTTCAAAGAGAGCAAAATCTCCCGTCTCAGAAAGCTTTGCGCCGCCTTTTGCCATCGCATCTGAAAGTCCATACGGGGTCAGCTTATCTGCAATCTGGCTGTAATTTTCTTCCCATGCGGAAAAGAAAAAACTTTCGCTGATATTTCCGCCTGCAAGATAAACCTTCTGGAAAAAGTTCCATGGCTTCTTCATCTGGCGCAGTCTTACAAAGGTCTTTAAATTCAAAATGTCGATCTGCCGTTTTACGATACCGATCAGGAAATCCTCACCTGTTTCTTCTGCCGCCTGCAGCATTTGCTTGTAACAGGCTTTATCCAAAATGATGTCGATTTCCTGCGGATCGCCGCTTCTGCCAAAGAGATCTGTCGCCTCGATAATCGCTTCTTTCATCACAGTAGGCATAAACGTGAAGTTTCTGTCCCGCACCATAGCTACCATGTGCTTCCAGTCGATATCGCCGTTGGACATCAGATGGTCCTCCGTCGGCGTAATTCCCAGAAATTCAGACTTCAGGCAAACCTTTATGTTGTGATAATCATACGGAAACAGGCACATGGACAGTTCTTTTCTCTCCGGCACTGTATCGTAAATCAGATCGAACAGTTTGTTCTGTTCCCTTCTGATAAACCACTCGATATCGTCATCGTAAAGTTCTTTCGCTTCTCCGTAGCCAAACTCCTGCAAAACAGCTTCCGCCGCCTTAAGATCCTTGCAGGAGGCCAGTCTCATCATGTCCTTGCGGCTCATCAGATTCCGTGTGAAACTTCCAATGTATGCGTCTGCAAAGGTGTATTCTTCTATTTTTCGCTTTGCCATAGCACATTCTCCTTACTGAAATAGCTGCTGTGCGACCTGACCGATCAGCTGCTCCCTTGCTTCCTCTAAAAATGCGGAAATCGTGCAGTTGAGATATACCTGCCCTTTTTTCAGAAACAACCCGCCGCCGGTCTCTCTGGTTTCCTCTGCCAAAGTAAAATTGCCCTGGGGCAGTTTTTCCTTCAGCGCTGCAATCAGCTTATCGCCGATTTGCGCTCTGTCGCCTGCACTCAAAATCACTTCGCCGGAAGCTTCTTCGGTACTAGTAATAACCCTTGCAAGAAAAGCAATATACCGCTCTTCCTCCATATTGTGCAGCGCTTCTTCCGCCTTTTCAAAGCAAGATGCAATGAGCTTTTGTTTCGTTTCCAGAACCAACTTGCGTCCGTCAATATCCGCCACTGCTTTTTTTCTCTGAATCCGTTTTTCTTTTTCTTCCTGACCGCGTTTTTCGCCATCTTCTAAAATGGCTGCTGCCTCTTTCTCTGCATTTGCAAGGATTTCATCACACTGCGTTTTCGCATCTTCCGCGATAGCCAGCGCCTGCTCTCTCGCGTCTGCGGTAATCTTTGATGTAATCTTTTCTATGCTCATGATCTCACGTCCTATTCGTTAAATTCCAAGGTTAAAGAGCATTAAGATGGAAATCAGCAGGGCGAAAATTGCGTAAGTTTCTACCATGGCAGCATAAATAATGCCCTTTGCCATCTGATCGGATCTCTTACCCAGAAGCATGACACCTGCTGCTGCCGCTTTACCCTGTGCAATGCCAGACCAGATGCCGACAAGACCGATTGGAATGCCGGAAGCCAGAATATACAGTCCCTGAGAAACTGTAAGGTCAGCCATGCCGCCGCCTAGAAGTCCAATTCTGATAAAAATCAGGAATGCCATCAATAGACCATAAATACCCTGTGTGCCAGGCAGCGCCTGTAAAATTAAGGTTTTACCAAATTTTTTCGGATCCTCAGCAAGAACACCTGCTGCTGCCTGACCTGCGATACCAACACCCATTGCACTTCCGATTCCTGCCAGCGCTGCAACTGCTGCACCCATCAGTGCAAAAACATTTCCCGTAATCATTTTCTACCTCCATCTGTGTCTTCAACTACACGAACATATTTTGTATTTTTACGCAGCGGGTCAAATTCATCACCGCCGTCTTCATAGAATTTTCCAAAGAACTCAATATACTGCAGCCTGCTGGAATGGACAAACGCTCCAAGTGCATTGATTGCCAAATTGAAGGTGTGTCCAAAAGCGAATACAATAAGCAGTATGATAGTCCCTGCAAGACCGCTGCCTTTCAGCGAGCCCATAGTGTTTACCACGTTTGCGATAACCCCGGTGGCAAGACCCAGAGCCAATAGCCTTGAATAGGATAAAATATCCGAGATATAACTGGTGATATTGTACAGAGAGCTTAAGCCGCCTGTAACTTTTCCGATGCCTTTGTTATTTCTTCCGCCAGTCAAAAGCAGAATCGCTGCGCCTAAAGCAGCAATGTACATGCCCGGCTTTACCAGTGCCTGGCTGATACTGCTGCCGGCAAGCCACATGGCTGCGCCGCCAATAACCATATACCAAGAAAAAATATCAAAGACTGCATCTTTCCACTGTCCTCTTTTTATCAGCATGGATGCTTTAATACCCATCCCCAGGAACAGATGAATCACCCCGAAAATCAGCGACCAAATCAACAGTTTGGTCGGATCTTCAATCGGATTAAACCAAAGCGCTGGTATGGTAATCTCTTTGCCAAACATGACTCTTGCCGCTACCTGGAAGAAATCTCCAAACCAGCCGCCAAAGAGCGCACCCCAGAACACGGTGGAAAGTCCGCAATAGAAGAACATCTTGATCATGCGGTAAGTCATACCTTCCAGTGCGTATCTGTGCAATACCACAAAGCAGGCAATCGCAATAACAATGCCGTATCCTGCGTCACTGAGCATAATGCCAAAAAACATGGCATAGAAAAAAGCAAAATACTTGGTCGGATCTACGCCCCGATAATCCGGTAGGGAATACATCTCTGTAATGGCTTCAAAAGGATCCACCAGCCCACTGTTTTCTGTCAGTACAGGCACATTTTCGTCTTCCTTCGGATCGCGGAACGCATAGCAGCATCCGTGTTTTTCCAGCGTCTTAGCTGCCGCTTCCTGACAGGACTCCGGTACCCATCCTTCCAGTGTAAAAGTACGTTTGGTATTGAGGAGCTTCTCCTTTACCTTTTCTTTATCACGTTCCACAATAAGTCGATCGTAAACGGCCTCGACAGATTCTTTCAGCGGACAAAGTTTTGTGATTTCCTCTTCTATGCGGGAGCATTCTCCTTCATCTGCCACAATCTCTTCAGCAATTCGCCTGAGATTTTCCTCTGCAGTTCCTGAAAAATCCTCGAAGGGAACCGGTGTATAACCGTGCTGTTTCAAGATATTCAGCACTTCTTCATCATTTTCATTCATGGTGACAACAGCCAGATAAATCAAATCCTTATCACGATTGATTTCCTTTAAGAATACTGCCTCTCTGCCGTCATAAACTCTCTGCCGCAGACTTTCCACATCAGCCGCAGCAGGAAGCATCCCCAGATTAATTCTCGTATTTGTCGTCGCCCGCTGTTCAAGAGGCAGGTCATATACCAGCCATGGGCGCAAGGCTGCAAGGTCTGCCTGCTTTTTGTTTATCAGCTCTCTTAGCTTATGCCGTCTGTCATTGAGCGCCAAAATATGCGCCACGTCTTCATAAGTCTTCTCTCTATTTTCCCAGAGGTCTGCAAAATCTTTCTTCTTCATCGCCCGCCGGGTGAAAAAGAGAGGTTCCTTCTGTGTGTTGAACTTCTGCAGCGTTTCCAGTGCCAGAGATGTCTCATTGATTTTCAGCTCCAGCGCAGCCAGAATACTTTCGTTTACCTCCTGCGGCAGTTCTTTAGAAGAATAGTCTTCTAAAGCTTCATCCATTACCTCTCGCTGGGTAATCTGCATAACGCCTAAATCCATCAAATCCGCGATGAGACTTTCCTTTTCTGTATCAAGACCGATGACAGCAGCCTTTTTCATTTTAACAATGGACACCGCTCTCAATCCTTTCTATTATTAATTCAATTGCTGGTTTCTCGCAGAGCGCAGCTTTTTCTGCCATTTCCCTGCATTGCTGCCTGCAACATGCCAGCGTCTCCTCATACTGGCTGCCTGCAATGCTTTCTCCCTCTGCGATAAGAGCTTCTTTTCGCAAACTGCTGCTTTTTTTTGCGTCTTCGATGATTTGCTCCGCTTTGCACCTTGCATTTTCCAAAGCCTTTTTTCCATCCTGTTTTGCCTGCTTTATCAGGCTATCCGCTAAAGATTCGCTTTCCCTAATTTTTTCCAGTTCTTCGACAAACATTCTCCCACCTCCATAGCATCTTCCTAGCATCAGGAAGATTTTACCTAATTTGATTATACCACCAATTCAATCTGCTAAACAATCACAGCAATTACAAACTTTCGATATCTTTTTTGTATTATACACAAAAACAAGTTCAAATATCCCGTTTCTGCGCCAGCTGGCAGTTTTCATTTTTCAAAACACCAAAATGCGAATCTTTGCCCATATTACCTCCGACATCTTGTCAAAGTCAAGATAAAAAAGCGCCTGTTCCTAACAATTCCATGTTCTTTTTCCAATACACCCTCCTGCTCAAAACAAAAATCTCCAAATTCCAACACTTTCGCACTGTTATGCGATAAAGCGCTTTAATTGGTTAAAATATGCTATTTTTGGATGTTTTTTGGATGATTTTTTCCTCTTTGCTCGGCTTAATTGATTTACTTATCTGCAGTTTACCAGAATTTCACAGAAAAAAAATAGACACCTGCCACACCGGTGTCTAAAAAACAGACAGCAGTGCAGCAGGTGTCTAACCGGATATCTTAATGAGCTTCCTCTTCATCAAGCGGCTCAAATCCATAAGTCTTCTTAATTGCATGCCCCATCGCAAACATCAAAAGTCCGCCTATGACGCCGACAAACCAGACAACCTTATACCCGGCGTTACCCATCGTATCAAGATAATGACCGCAAATGGTGTAAAGATACAGATCGGACGAATATCCGATTGCAGAGGCGATACCGAATACGCTTCCTACATAGAGATTCGGCACCTTTGCAGTGGTTACCAGGGTGTAGAGGAAATTTGACATCATCGCATTGCAGGCAAGGAGCAGAATGGCTGCAAGCATAACCCAGATGACGTACGGTCTTCCCTGCGGAATTAACATCAGCACCACAGAAAATATAATACAACCGATAGACAGCTTGTTAATCATGGAACTTGCCGTATGCCCTTTGTCGCGGAGAGTACCTCCGATTGGCGAGAAAATCATTAGAATGCCAGTTCTAATCGCTGCTGAAAATGCCTGGGCAAAGGGAATACTGATTTCAAAAGCATCTGTCAAATAAGGATTCAAGTAGGTAATATTAGAGCGAATCAGAAAATATCCCAGTGTAAAGAAGGATAAATACCAGGTGATTGGAAGCTTTACGGCATGTCCCATGAGGCGTAGGTCCTCTTTGATTCCCTTGCCTTCCTTTTCGTAGCTCATGTTCGGAATCGCAAAGTGTACCACAACGCCAACGATAATAGCCAGCGCGCCGTAGATGATGTACGCTGCCTTAAATCCGTTTGGATTGTCTGCCAACGCCCATGTGATAATGGCAAGAACGATATACTGCAGACCCAGCGACAGCGCAGCATAAGCGATATCCGACATAGCGAAAAGTCTTCCTTGCTCGTCTTCATCTCCAAGCATTTTGATAATTTTCAGGTATGCACTCCAGTTCAGCGTAATTGCTGTGATCCCAAAGAGGAAGAATAAGATTGCCAGCATGGTGAAGGAACTACTGACGGCTACGCCAAAGGCAACCAGACCTGTCAGTGCGCAAGATGCGATTACCAGCTTTTTCGGGTTGAAAATATCAGCAACCCAACCACCGATAAAATAACTCGGAACAGCTGACGCGCCGTATATGGTCAAAAGCCAGCCCATCTGTGTGTCGGTCACGCCGTATGTATTCAAAAACTGGTTGTAAAAATCGTATGCCAGATAGGGAATCAGCAGTACGATAGAGGAAAAGGTCACGATTACGACTAATCCTAATTTCTTCTTAATATTCATTTTTCTCTCCTTTTTATACCAGGATTTCTCCATCCTTCAAAACATGCACCGGCGGTTTTGTCATGACATAGATGTCTTCGTCAGGATTACCGTCAACCAGCACAAGATCCGCAAGTTTTCCGACCGCCACTGTACCCAGTTCGTCGCCGTAACCCATAATCTCCGCGCTGTTCTTTGTCGCCTGAATCAGAATGTCCAGATCTTCAAAATTGTAATATTCTTTTCTTGCGATAAATTCATAGCCCGGGTGTTTGCGAAGCGCCTCAAGGTCTATGTCTGAACCAAAACCCAGTTTCAGACCTCCGCGATACGCTCTGTTGATGTTATCGATTTCAATCTGTGCCGCCGCTTTGCTCTTTTCATAAAGTTCCTGTGTGATGTCCGGGTTGCTAATATCCAAACAGTAAAGTCCTACTGCACCTGTAGGCACCAGGTAGCAGTCCTTGCTTTCTTTCAGCATCTGCAGCCCTTCATCGTCGAGGAAAGTACCGTGTTCAATTGTTCTGACGCCTGCTCTGATGGCATCTTTGATCGAGCTTGCCCCGTGGCAGTGGGCACATACATAAGTATTCTTACGCCTTGCCGCAGCCACCGCTGCTTCAATCTCATCAAGCTCTGCAACCTGAATGCCCGGTTCTGCGCCTTCGTTCATAAAAGCACCGCTAACCATCAACTTAATAAAGTCGTTGCCCTTCTGCAGTTCTGTGCGCACCGCTTTTCTCATTTCCCAAGGTCCGTCCGCTTCCAAATACAAATCACTGAAGCAGTCATTTCCTGTTTCTGTAGGTGTGATAATCAGACCACAAGGCACCAGTCTTGGTCCTTTGATAATCCCTTCTTCGATGGCATTTCTTACGGTTGCCACGGCATTGTATGAACTGCCGCAATCTCTAATCATAGTAAAGCCCTGCTTCAAATACTCATTAGCAAAATCCACTACGCCAAAAATAATCTTACCCTCCGGCATACACTGCAGTTCATAATAATTAAAGATAAAACCATATAAATGCGCGTGCATTTCAATCAGTCCGGGAATTAGGGTCTTCCCCGTGCCGTCAATTACCGTCAGCGGCTCATCTGCCTCATAGGGCGTGCCTGCTGCCTGAATCTGCGCAATCTTATTTCCCTTTACATATACATCTGCCGTACTGCCGTCATAGCCTTCTGTCAAAGCATTTACCAATCTGCAATTACGAATGACAATCATGGGTCTACCTCCTTGTTTCGTTTTCATCAGTTTATACTCCCTGTCAAAAATAAAAAGTACCAAATGGTACCCTTTTAAATAGTCCAAATTTCTGTTTACTTGCCGTTTTTTGGGGTTTATAATAAGAAAAAGAAGAAATTATACGACTTTTGGACTATACGGAGGGTGCCAAATGAAAATTTCTATCAATCGAAAAGCCCACACGCCGGTCTACGCACAGATCCGAAATGACATTCGGCAGAGGATTCTTTCTGGTGAGCTTGCTAATGGATTCAAGCTGCCGGCGGAGCGAACACTGGCAGCCAATATTGGCGTGCATAGAAATACCATAGTCAAGGCTTACGAAGAACTAATCAGCGAGGATCTAATCAAATCCTCCATCTCTCCTAGGGGCTATTTTGTAACGTACAGTCAGCCTGCCGACTTTAAACGGGGCGGCAGCTTTAAAAGCAGCAGATATCCCGGCGCACTGAGTTTCATGTTAAAAGAGGAGTATCTGCAAATGGACAACCTTTTCGCCAAACTGTTTTACAGCAGCGGTGTCGACAGCCCCAACGTGCCGCTGATTTCCATGGCTGCTGATATCATTACCCCTGACCTTTATCCGAGAAAACAGCTGAATCAGATTCTCAGCGAGCTTTCTGAAAAGGGCCGCTTCGACTGGTGTGACTTTGCACCTTCCCAAGGGCTGCCTCAGCTGATTCAAAGCATTCAATCCTTTTTAGAAAAGCGGCACATTCACGTTTCTCCCAAGGAAATTCAAATTGTGGGCGAAACCTACGAAGCGCTGCAGTTTGCTGCTCGAATTTTTCTCTCTGCACGTGATACCATTATCTGCGAAGAGCCAATCTCCCCTGATATGCTGCAGGTGCTGCAGTCTCTCGCCCTGAATGTCATCACCATTCCCATGGATGAAAACGGCATGCAGACCCAGTATCTGGAAGGTCTCATTGTAAAGTACAGACCTCGCATGATTTACACCATACCAACCTTCCATTTTCCAACAAACACCATCATGAGTCTTTCCAGACGATATGAGCTCTTGGAATTGTCCTATAAATACGACATTCCCATCGTGGAAGAAGACTGCGACTCCGTTCTTCGCTATGAAGGAGTTCCCATTCCGTCCCTAAAATCTCTGGATACCATGGGAAATGTCATCTACGTCAATTCCTTTATCGCCACCATCTGCCCCGGCGTAAGGGTGGGCTATATGGTCGCACCGGAGCGAACAGTAAACAGGTTTTCCATGCTGATGGAAAACAGCCGGATCTTCGTCAATCCTATCGGTCAGTATCTGGCTTCGGAATTTATCAAAAAAGGCTACATCTATGACCACATCGACACTCTTTGCGACTTCGGGAAAAAAAACAGAGACTGCCTCTGCAGTGCACTTTCTTCTTACGATGAAATTGCCTACAGGTTTCAGGTTCCAAAGGGCGGTACTGCCCTCTGGTGCTGTCTGAACGAAGATATCAACCCACAGGCACTTCTGTACAAAGCCCATGAGCTGGGCATTTCCTATATGCCCGGCGATTTGTTCTTCCCATTCATGAACAAAGGAGACAACTTCCTCCGTCTCGCCTACGGCAACGTAACCGAGGAAGAAATCGCAGAAGGTGTCGGCAGGCTGTCCGCCGCTGTTGCCGCAGTGCGCGGGCGCAGATGAGGGATTGTCCAAACATTAGTTTTGTCTTTTCTGCACCATTTTCTTTAAAAATACCGGAAATGGTGCACATTCAAGCTCTTCAAAAAAACAAGATTGTACATAAAATATATGCACAACCTTATTATCTATCTATCTTTTGGGTTAGTCAAGTAAGATTTGTCAAATCGTACTTAACTATTTTTTACTCATAACAAGCGTTGAACGCAGGACGCATGTCTTCGATTTTTCCGCGGGGAATACCGTACTTGGTAGCTAACTTCTCCCAATTGTCTCCAACGATTGTGGTGATTGCATCTGCCATTTCTTTTGCATTTTTTTCTGTGATGTTGAAACGGTATGCGGTCTCTATGGCAAGAGGTATGGATATGCGATTATCAGCCTCGTTTACATTGAGAGATAATTCATCACCATACGGTACGGGATTCACATCGTAAAGTGGAGAAAGTGCCCATCCGCTCTTTTTTAAAACAAAAGCGTGATTTCTTAAATGATCGTCGGTATTGGAAATCGCCATGCTAAAAACAATGCGTTTCCATAGTTCAATCAAATCTTCTGTAGGATTAGCACCACTCGATGTGATAATTGATACAAGATCCAGATAACTTGAACCATCGGCAGCGGAGGCGCCGTCCGTTTTACCAAGCAATGTCATGGCTGATGCAAAATGAATTCGTTTATCTCTGTCTCGGTCGAAGCGTTTTACAAGGAAAGTGCTTCCGAGCTTCGAAAAAGTCTCAAGCTTTGATTCTGGTACATTCAAACCACACATGCGAGCGAGGTCGTGGACAACCTTCTCCCAAGCGCCAGTATTGTTATCATCGTTTTTTGACGGAAACTTCGCGATCCATAATTGCCCCTGCGTATCCACAACAGTGGCTTTTGGACGCGCTCCGCCAAGAGAAGAACCCGGTCGGATCAGCTGATTCAACCACTTTTCATTCAGAGCCCTTTCATCATTTTCAAACTGTCTCGACGCCTCTTCTAATGTGCGCAATGTAGCCCAAGGGGGTGTGGCGGTTTCTTTATCGTTTGATAGGAATTCGCCCGTTTCCTCTAATTTGAAGCGGAGACCGCCCATTCGAGCTTCGTCATAAACGCCAAGTAGAAAATCGCTGTCGTAAAGTTTCCGCGGTTTTCGTTTTTCTTTATCTGCAAGGTTGCGCTCTCGCTTATTCATCAAAAGCCGACCCCAACGATCGGGAGATGCATCCGCAAAGGCCCCAAAGATTGTTCTGCCGTTTGGGAATTGTCTACCGGCGTAAGTCGGCAGGTCAGGGTCAAGAGAAAGAGACAACTTTGTGTTAGCCAACCATTCATCATCGTATGCGAAGGAATAGCTTTCTCCGCCCTTAATTACATCAACATAAAGCCTTCCAATCAACACAGGCACAGCACCACTGAAATCGTCATAGACAAGGATAGTTTTATTCATTGACATGCGCTTTAATCCTCCCTCCGAGGTGCTCTTTTTCTTAATGTCAGATTCAAATCTTGCATTTTACGTCCCATTGCATCATCTTTGGCAACAAGCAGCAGGTCTTTATCCATGTTGTTCAGCGCATGTAAAACGGCTGCATAAATGCCAATGGCAACGGAAGGACTCCCTTTCTCCACATTCCAAAGAGAAGCGCGGCTAATCCCCGCACGCTTTGCAACCAACTCAACAGGCAAATTGCGACGAAGCCTAGCCAGTTTGATTTGCTCGCCCATTGTTTTTAGTATATCCTCAGTGGTCGGTAATAGATTATACGACGTTTTTCTCATAGCAATCACCTCTTAACGTTTATTATTATAGACAAAACTCCGCGTTATGTCAATTAATATAAACGTTAAAAATGTTTCGCTTTTTCTAAAAAACTCATACATCTTATTCTTCCCAATTGTCAAGGAAACTATTACGCCACCAGCGTGCCGATTCTGAACAAACAGCGCCGCCGAAACTGCCGTTGCCGTAAATACTGCGGCACTGTCCATGCCTGCGTCTGCCAGCATAGCAGGATTCACTGCCAGTATATATACCATCGATACAAAAGTAGTGGCACCCGCCATGATTTCCGTCCTGACCGTGGTGCCATGCTCTTTCAATTTAAAAATTTTCTCCAAACTTATCTACGTTCCTCTCTTCATATCTACATTTTAGTTTGTCCGATTTCTATTATATTCTATGGAAAACGCAATTCATAGAGAAAATCTATATATTTTTTAGGAGAATCGCAAGGGGGGGCATGCTAGATAAATACGTTTAGTCAGAAACGACATAAAACCTCACAAATTCCATGCATTGTGTCATTTTTCAAATTCGTGTTTCAGTAATTCTGACACTATGACATGATATTTCCACCGATTGTGTCACTTTTTCATGATAACGAAGGAAATTTTTCTTTCTATTGCTATGATTACAGAGGTGTGCAGCACTGCAGACCCAGAGAGCTGCAGCTTTACCACTCCTAAAAGTATAAAAAATGACACTTTCTCTAAAAATTCATAGAGAAAGTGTCAAATCATCAAAAACCAGATTTTCAAAACTGACACAAAAGCCTTAGATTTAACGGGATTGTGTCATTTTGCCGGTTACACAGCTGATTGCTAAGCCCAATGCTGCAGCCAGCACCAGCACATAGATACCTAGCGGCTGTTCATCACCGGTCGCCGGCGCGGATTGCCCATCGCCCTTGCCGGACGTACCTGCTGTGCTGCCGGCAGCTGCACTGCCATCTTTATCATAGACATAACGCAGCACCAGACCCGAACCGGATTCATAGTCACCAAGGGTCAGCGACTTCATACGATAATACTTCCAATTGTAATCATCATACAACGCATAGTCACTGTAGCTTCCCAGATACTCGTAGGTCTTTCCCTGATATACCGGCTGCTTAAAATCCTCTGCGTAGATGATGTCTCCTTCGGTTCCCATCAAATAATAGTTATTCGCTTTTTCACCTTCGTTAACAGTTCCGACAAGCTTTAATTTTCCGTCTACACGTTCGTAATAGCGGTGTTCCACAGTATAGTCACAAATTTGCGGACACTCGCAGACAAGATACGCGTTTGCGATAAGAATACCGCTGAATTCCTCGCTGGTTATGTACTCAATCAGGGGATCGAGATTTGCAATCAAAGTCTTGATGTTCTCGATGTCCGCTTCTGTAATACCCATCTCTTCAAGGATTTCCCAGTCCTCCTGGGTCCAGGCTGAAGTATCTAAAACTTCATCAAGATCAAGACCCAGCTGCTTCATCAGTTTATCAAAAAGCTCAGAAAAACTATTTACTTCCCCAAACTCTTCCCTTGCCGCTTCCATAATCATGTCGATTGCAGCTTTGCAGATTTCGTGGGTTAAAATAGCCGCAGAACCGTCCACTACATAGTGACCCTCCGGCAGTCCCTCCACAGTGATTTCCACTTCGGTCAAAAGATTCTCAATATCTTCGATGACATCGCCTGCATCTTCCATGCTCGTCATGTCCAGCTTAGGGTCCTCTTCCAGCTCGCCTAAATCCAGTTCTCCCTGCATCTCCGCCAGCTTGTTCATGATTGCATCGCTGATTTTCTCAGATGGAAAGCCCAGCCAAAGTCCCATGGTTTCACCATCCATCTGCACTTCTTCCACAGGTACAGTCATATCCAGTCCTGCGCCCGGACATGTGAGGCGCACTTTCAAATCCTTTAAATTTTCAAGTTCCAGACAATCTTCATTGTCCACACTTACCATTACCACTGCATTGGGCGACTGTTTTACATCATCCATAAAATCTGCAAATACGGTCTGGCAAAGGGATGCGATTACCAGCATAACCGCAAGCAAACAGATAAAAAGTTTCTTTCTCACGTTAAATCTCTCCTATCATTTGTAATAAAGCGTCCGCATCATCAATCTGATTGATTTTCCCACGAATGGCGGCACTTCCCGGAAGACCTTTCAGATACCAGCCCATATGCTTACGCATTTCGCGGACTGCAACGCGATCTCCCTTTAATTCCATCATAGCACAAAAATGCCTTTTCATCACCTGCTTTTTTTCGGTAATTTCTGGTGGCGGAGGCACTTCTTCTCCACGCCATGCGGCGGTCACTTCTCTAAAAATCCAAGGATTTCCAAGCGCCCCTCTTCCAATCATGACAAAGTCGCAGCCAGTTCTTTCAAGCATCGCCATAGCGGAAACTGCGTCCACCACATCACCGTTTCCAATAACCGGAATAGACACTGCTGCTTTGACGGCAGCAATTTGACTCCAGTCAGCCTCTCCGCTATAATACTGCTCTCTGGTTCTGCCGTGAACTGCTATAGCCGCTGCCCCCGCAGCTTCTACTGCCTTTGCCGTCTCTACCGCATTGATAGAGTGAGAATCAAAACCAATGCGAATTTTTGCGGTAACCGGTTTGCTTGTATTTGCCACCATAGCGGCAATCAAATCGTGAATCAAATCCAAATTTTTCAGAAGAGCAGAGCCCTCTCCATTCTTCACGATTTTGGGCACCGGACAACCCATATTGACATCCAGTATAGCGTTTTCGTAGGAGTCCAACTTCTTTGCTGTAAATGCCATAATCTCCGGCTCGCTGCCAAAGACCTGAAAAGCTACCGGCTTTTCCTGTGGATCTACATAAAGCAGCTGCTCGCTCTTCTGCCCGCGATAAAAGAGCCCCTTTCCGCTGACCATTTCCGAATATACCAAAGCCGCCCCCATCTCGCGGCAGATTCTGCGAGTGGGAGCGTCTGTAATTCCTGCAAGTGGTGCCAGCAAAAATGGATTGTCCAAAGTTACATTTCCAATCTGCAAGGATTTATTCATTTTCTTTCGTTCCTTTACATGGCTTGCTAGCCTTTTTGTTCTTCTGATAAATCAGTTCCAGACCTTCTAAGGTCAACATTTTATCTACATAGTCGATACAGGAAACACCACTATCTATGAGAGTGGAAAGCCCTCCCGTCGCAACAACTGTCACAGGCTTATCCGACTCAGTCAGAACTTCCAGTTCCTTCTTCATCATCTTGACGATGTAATCCACCATGCCCATATGACCGTAAACAAGACCCGACTGCATACTTTGAATCGTATTCTTGCAGATAGTGTGACCTGGTTCCTCCAGCTCAACCTTCGGCAGCTTTGAGGTCTTTTCAAAAAGCGCCTCAGAGGAAATCTTCAGTCCCGGTGCAATAGTGCCTCCCAAATACTCGGCATTTTCCGTAATAGCGCAGAAGGTGGTCGCTGTACCAAAATCAATGATAATCAGCGGTCCGCCATATTTATGTACTGCTGCAACGGCGTTGACAATTCTATCAGCACCAACCTGTTTAGGGTTATCATATTTTACGATTAGACCAGTCTTAATGCCAGACTCCACAGTGATGGCACGTCTGTCAAAATATTTCATAGAAAGATGCTGCAGTGTATAGAGCACAGACGGCACAACCGTTGAAATAATCACATCTTTAACCTCAGAAGTCTTTAGACCCTCGTAAGCAAACAGCTGATTGACAATCATGCCATATTCATCGGCACTCTTGTTCGTATCAGTCTTGATTCTCCAGTTGGTAATCAGCTTTCCGTCTTTAAATACGCCAAGTACGATATTACTGTTTCCAACGTCAAAAGCTAAAAGCATTTCCGTATATCTCCTTCATATTTTACTTCACAACTCGGTCAAGCCGCTTTAGGGCAAGCGCCATGGTAAGTCCCGGAATGACTCTGTTTCCGGTGATTTCTGCGCCCAAAACTTCGTTAATCCGTTTCAGTCTGTACTGTACGGTATTGGTATGAATTCCCATGAACTCGGAAGTCTTTCCGCTGTTCATGCCTGCATC
This sequence comes from Anaerotruncus sp. 80, assembly GCF_009936115.1. Lineage (NCBI taxonomy): Bacteria > Bacillati > Bacillota > Clostridia > Eubacteriales > Oscillospiraceae > Anaerotruncus > Anaerotruncus sp. 80. Next base: position 68,910 of record NZ_QWES01000016.1, on the reverse strand, counting down.
AAGGACAAAGGTTTCCAAAGTCTCCAGAAGCTGCTTTGCCTTGTTTTCACCCATTTCCTTTTTAAATGGCTCTAAAAGATCCATATAATTCTTCTTCAAATAACCTCCCTGCACCTGCAGATTAATGCAGTTCGATACGAGTGCAAGTTCGTATTTGGTGAACACTCTCTTATATGGGAATACGCTCTCCACAAAAGTCCAGGTTTCACTAATAAGCCTGAATGCGTCTCCTGCACCCTCGATTCCGTCAATGCCCGTAGCATGGAAAATGCGCACCGTCTTACTGCCTTCTTTCAGCTTATCAAAGAGGTTCAGACAGCTAGTCTTCTGGGATACTTCCTCGTCCTCCCGCTTCTCTTCGTTTTTTAAAATCATACCGTAAGTTTCTTCACCCTCGGTAATACGAAGCACTTCAATGCCTTCCCGCTTTTCAAAATCACTGATAACACTGTTTCCCTGATTATTCTCAATGCCCTTTGCATAAAAGACACTGATAATGTTGTCTGCTTTGACATTCATTTCGTCTTTCAGAGAATACGCTAAAGACTTATTGCCGCGAATCAGCGCTTTAATCAGCTCTGCCCGCACGTCCCTCTCCGGCGTATACTTCCACATGCCCATAGCAAGCTCGATAATCTCCGACAGCTTGGTGATTTCACCTGCTGAGTAATTATCCTCATTATCTACGATAAACAGGAAATATTTTTCTTTATTGATCGTAATTGGTCCCCAATAGGTCAGTACGCCGTTAACGTCAATAAACGTGTAAATACCAGCTTTTTCAACATCGCGTTCCTTACCTAGGCGAATGGCGTCGGCGATGGTAGTTCTCTGCCTCGTTTCAATAGACAGAATCGGATTAAAATCCTTAGATAACAGCACTACCTGAAAATCATTGCTGACAGCCGCCTCTCTCAGCGCCGCCTGAAAGGTCTTGTGTTTTTCAAAGTTCAGCAGATGGTAGATGGTGTTGTTGATAAGACTATTCTTGAAGTTGTCGCCATATAAAAGCTTATCCATAATCTGCTCGATGGCATCAGAATATTCCGCCTTGTTATTTTGAGGAATCACAATCAGCGGCAGACCAACAGCTTCCGCCGTTTCTATGACCTCGCTGTCAGTGCTGGTCAGTCCCTTTTCTACATGAAAAATAACCAGCGCACTGACACCGCTTTTGGCAAGTCCCTTGATGACCTCACACTGGAGTTTTTCTTTGCCATGCATTCCGTAAAATGATGTCAGAACAATCTGCTCACGCACACCATTATTTTTAACAGCAGTTTCCACGCTGACTGCGTCCATGACCGACACAGAGCGCACACGATTTCCAATATTACGCTTTCCTGCTGCAAGAATACTGGGGCTGAATGCCTCTAAACTCAAACAATCATTTACAGTGATCTTCATACATTACCTCTATTCTTCTTCCTTATGCTCCCCTTCAGGATCAGCTTCCGCCTCGCCGCTTTCAGTTTCCTTTATTTCTTCGCCATCGGAATCAGATGATTCTGCTTCTTCCATATAATCCGTATCATACTTTGCAAGCTCTGCTGCTTCTCTTTCCGCTTCTTCTTTGCGGATTCTTTCGAATTCAGCAGCCTCTTCCTCGTTGATTTTGCGGATTTCTTCGTCTTTTGCTCTCACCATGTCAGCCAGCTGCTTTGCGTCGACTTCTCCAGTATAAAGAGCTTCGAACTGCTCGCCGTCCAGAGTTTCCACTTCTAAAAGCGCCTGCGCTACTCTTTCCAGCTTATCCATATTTTCTTCTAAAATTTTTACAGTCTCATTGTAAGCGTCTTCAATGATGTTTCTGACTTCGTTATCAATTTCTGCCGCAACCCCCTCAGAGTAATTCTTTCTGGTGGAGAAATCCTTACCTAGGAATACCTCATCGGAATCGCTGTAGTTAACAGGTCCGATTTTTTCACTGAAACCGTATTTGGTAACCATACCTCTTGCAATTTCGGTCGCACGCATAATATCGTTGCTGGCACCAGTACTGATATCATCCAGTGTCAGCTGCTCTGCAACACGACCGCCAAGAAGATGTTTGATGGCATTGAGCATGCCTTTCTTGGTCTCGTAAGCCTTATCTTTCTCAGGCAGAGACATGGTAAATCCGCCGGCATTTCCTCTCGGAATGATGGTAATCTGATGTACCGGGTCGGAATTTGGCAGGGTACGCATTACCACTGCGTGACCGGCTTCATGATAGGCTGTCAGCTTGCGTTCTTCCTCGCTAATCACTCTGCTCTTCTTCGCAGGTCCTGCCATTACCTTGGTTGCAGCTTCTTCAATCTCTGCCATTCTGATTTTGCGGCCATTTCTCCTTGCCGTAATCAAAGCAGCTTCATTCAGCAAGTTCTCAAGATCCGCAGGAGTAAAGCCCGGCGTTCTTCTTGCCAGAATCTTCGGAGAAACCTCGTCGGATAACGGCTTGTTCTTTGAGTGAACCTTGATGATTTCTTCTCTGCCTTTGATATCCGGAACGCCAATGACAATCTGTCTGTCGAAACGCCCCGGTCTGAGCAGAGCCGGATCCAGTACATCCGGTCTGTTGGTCGCTGCCAAAATGATAATGCCGGAATTTTCTCCAAATCCGTCCATTTCAACCAGTAACTGGTTCAAGGTTTGTTCTCTTTCATCATTGCCGCCGCCAAGACCTGCACCTCTCTTTCGACCTACTGCGTCGATTTCGTCGATGAATACAATGCAAGGTGCGTTCTTCTTCGCCTGGTCAAAGAGGTCTCTGACTCTGGACGCACCAACACCGACAAACATTTCTACAAAGTCGGAGCCGCTGATGGTGAAAAACGGCACGCCAGCTTCGCCTGCAGTCGCTCTGGAAACGTAGGTTTTACCAGTTCCCGGAGGTCCTACAAGAAGAATTCCCTTTGGAATTCTTGCGCCGACTTCTTTGTATTTTCTAGGATCCTTGAGGAAGTCTACTACCTCTTCAAGTTCTTCTTTTTCTTCGTCAAGACCTGCTACATCATTAAAGGTAATTCGTTTGCCGTCACCTTTATAAAGTCTCGCCTTGCTCTTTCCAAAGGAAAAAGCTTTGCCGTTTCCACCCTGATTCATCATCAGGTAGAACAGGAATCCCAAAGCAATTACCATAATCAGAGTCGGCAGCAGATTCAGAATCACAGAACCAGAAGAAGGCTTCGGTCCGCCCTTGTATTCCAGTTTCTTTTCCTGTACCTGCGGGAAAATATACGTATCCTCAATCCAGTCGATATCCGTAATATTTGCCGCAAAGGTGTAGACATACTTGTCTTTTCCAATCTGTGCAGTGATCTTTCTGTCCTCGATTTCGATTTCGGTAACTCTGCCGCTTTCTAAGTAGTTGGACAGTGTCGAAAACTTGACTTGCTTGTATTCTGCGCTGCCGCCTCCCTTATAGAAGAAAGCCGCTGCCAGTACCAGTGCAAAAATCACTAAATAAATACTGATATTCTTTACGAATTTTTTCAATTTAGTTTTCTCCTCCCGTGTCTATTGATAGCAATTTTCTGAAAAAATTGTTCTCTCTTAACAAAACAGTCTTATAATTTTATCATATTTAACAAATTATTTCAATACAAATCACTTTTTTTGTTGTCCCGCACAGCTTATATTTTCCCGAAAATCTTCCTTTTGGGTCTGCTTCGCAGGGAAGCACCCACAAAACCTCTCTGCCTATTTTCAGAAGAGGAACATCTGGACGCTGAGACTTAGGAATTTTCTGGTCCACAAAGTAATCCTGCAGCTTCTTTGTCTTTCCCTCGCTTAGGGCGATATAGTCGCCCGGCTGCCGGAAGCTCAATGTCATAGATTTTTCAGGCAGTAAGTCCTGACTGTCATACATCTGTGTCAATGCGTCATAGTCAAAGACCGCTCTGCGGTTTTCAGCCGGTGTCAAATAATCATAGGCGTCTTTACTGAGGACATAAACTTCCAGCGCAGGAAGATTCTCCCCCGCCTCAATAAACGGACGCATCACATCAATATCCTCATACCACTTCTGCAGGCGATAGCCTTTCGGCAGGCTGCAGCTGGCTGACGGTCCTTCATGAAAAACGATGGCTTCACAATTTTCAAAATGCGTCCACGCCAAATCCTGAGAAAGTCCTAAGTCCGCACAGGCTCTGGCAAGCACCCGCTGTCTGATTGCCCGATGAAGCTTCTTAAGACTGCGGCCATCGAGCAGCACATGGGTTTCACTGCTTTTCTTCACCAGTTTTTCGTATACGTCCTGTGCCTGCTGCCATAGAAAATCACTGTCGCACGCCGCCGCTTTCCCCATCCTAATCATTGTATCCTTCACTGCCGGATTGTATTCCTGTTCCAGATGCGGAATTAGACTGAGTCTGATTTTGTTTCTGGTATATTTTTCCTCCTCATTGGTGGAATCCATCCTCGGTAAAAGGTTCTGCACTTTGCAGTACGCCATGATTTCTTCTCGTTTTACGTCGAGAAGAGGTCTGATAATGCGATTCCCCGTCTCATCAAAGCGGGAGTATCTCATGCCGGAAAGTCCGTCAGTGCCCGCACCGCGAAGAAGTCTGAACAGAATCGTTTCAGCCTGATCGTCCGCATTGTGGGCAACAGCAATGACAATTCCACTGCGGGAAACGCCGCTCTTTACAAGCTGGTCTGCCACCTCTGCAAAAGCACAATAGCGCGCCTTTCTGCCCGCTTCCTCCGGCGTCAAATGCTCTTCTTCTGCCAGCTTTACGCAGTCGATGACAAAAGTTCTGCAAGAAAACCCTGCCGTCTCGCAAAGCTGCTCCACATAAGCCTGATCCTCCTCCGCAGCGCCGGGACGAAATTTGTGGTTGACGTGAACCGGATAAAGGTGCAAGTCCATCTCCTTCGCCAGCTCTAAAAATACGTGAAAAAGGCACACCGAATCAGGACCGCCTGACAGTCCTAAAACGATGTGCTGATGTAGTTTAACTAAATTATGTCTTTGTATGGTTTCTAAAATTTGTTTTTTCATCATTAAAAGTATATCATATTTCACTTCATTTTAAAAGCAAAATACGAAAAGTATCTAAATTGCTGCAACCACCACCGTTAAATCATCTCGTTCCCTAAGTCCGTATTTCTCCGCCGCCTTATTTACAATCAGCTCTGCAATGGTTCCCGGGTCTTTTGTTCCAATCTGAGACAGTCGCTCCTGCAGCCATTGGCATCCTGTATCCTGTCTGTCGCAGTCGGTCACACCATCCGAAACCATCACTAAAAGATCGCCTTTCTTTAACCGCACGTCGATATATGCAAGACTTACCCCCTCCACAATGCCAACAGGCGGTGCAGGTCTTTTCAGCGTAGCTACCTTTCCCTCGTGTTTCACGAAAGTTGAGGCTGCACCCATTTTGTAAATCTGCGTTCTTCCGGTCACTTTATCGATGATGGCAAGATCCACCGTAGCAAACATGTCTCCCCCATTTTCCGTCATAAGAATCCCGTTTACCGTCTTTACTGCCAAATCTACATCAAATCCAGCCTCCAAAAGCTGAGACAGGGTCTTAACGACCAGATTGCTTTCCGCTGCCGCCCTGCTGCCTTTTCCCATCCCGTCACTGATGATAATAGCCTGTTTTTGCTTCCCAAAGGAGAAAGAAAGACTGCTGTCTCCAGACACCGCCTCAAAGGCATAAGACGCCTCTCCGATGATCACCGGCTTCACACGTTCCGCTTCGCCGGCGCGCGTCCTCTGTTTCTGCAGATCTTTCAAGAGGCTATCCACGGTTCTCGCCATGCCCGCAAACTGGTAGGAGATAATCTGATGACTTTCCACATCTCCGGCGTAAAGCTTGCTCAGCGCAGTAAATACCTGTTTTTTCTTCCGCAAATCCCCCTGGGCAGCATAAAGCTGCATATCTGCCTCACTGAAAACCTCCGGCATGAACCGCTGCTCTCCAGCACACCAGCATTTTACCAAAAAACTCTGAGGGATAGTGATAAACAGCGATATCACCGCTACCAGTCCAAAAATTTCTTCTCTGCACAGGCTGCAGACTGTAAAAAACATCACCATTGCCAGAATCCCTTTTCGGTATTTTCCATCGACAAAAGCAGCCAGAAACCATGATACCACCACAGCTGTCATAATCGCTGTCATGAGTTTCGCAAACTCCTGCCCCTGACAAGCTGCAAATACTGCCATTACAGCCGTCTGTGCCAGTGCCTGCCGCATGCCTTTGCAGTACTGAACCACAAGTACTACAAAAATCCAAAGAGGTATCACCAGAAGGGAATACTCTATAGCACCGATGATAGAAACAGTTAAAATCGTCAGGGCAATCTCCGCCTTTTCCGTTGAAACTGCCCGCTGCTCTTTGCCTACAAAAATCATCTTCGCTGCTGTATTAAAAACTCTTATGTAAATCATCACCGCAATGGCTTCTTTCAGCAAAACCTGAAAATCCAGCAAATAAAGAATGTGCGCTGCCGAGTAGTAAAGACAATTTCCTACCGCCACAGCGATGACCGCTGCTGCCGTTGTCTGATGAATAGAAAATCTGATTTTGTGAAAGAACAGAAAAAACAGTCCGCACAGAAATACTGCGATAATGTCCCCATAGAAATCTCCTGTAGCAGCGGAATTTGTGAGTATCGCCGCAACCAAAACCGGTATTAAATAAATATACACCGTCGACACTGCTACCATTACCGCAATCAGCGCAATAGCGGCTGGAAAAGTATCCCCAAACAGTCTGATTCTCCCAAGAAAAAAAGCCACTGTCAAAGTGGCTAAAATCGTCTTTACATGAATCTGATTTCCTATAAATTCCATATTTTTTCCCCTTTGCTTCCTTTGATAATGACAGAATAGCACAAAAGCTGTGCAGGAAGCTGTCGAAGCAGGGTGTCGAAGCAGGAAATTTTTGTGTGTCTATTTAATTCCGTAAAAAACTTTTGCATTTTCGCAGGTAATGCTTGCTACCTCTTCATAAGAAATTCCCTTTAACACAGCAAGGCGTCTTGCTGTGTGTTCCACATAAGGGCTTTTATTGGGACGTCCACGAAAAGGCTCCGGCGTTAAGTACGGTGCATCGGTTTCTACTAGCAGAAATTCTAATGGAATTTCCTGCACGACCGCCTGGGTCTTGCGATTGTTTTTAAACGTCACCGGCCCGCAAATAGAAAGAGTGGCACCCAGCTTCACATACTGCTTAGCAAGCTCTTTACTGCCGGAGAAACAGTGAAGCAGCACCCTGCTATCTGGTAAAAACGATCCGTCTGGTCCTTTCCTCTTCGGAAACCAGCTTTGCCGTTCCTCCGAAAAAGCGCCCTCTTCTTTCAAAATGTCCATCGTCTCCTGATCTGCTTCTCTGCTGTGAATTGCGATAGGCATCTTCAGCTCATTTGCAAGCTTTATCTGTCTTCTGAACCAGTACCGCTGCACATCTCGCTCTGAAAAATCATAATGAAAATCCAGGCCGATTTCACCAATCGCCTGTACCTTTTCTTTTTTCGCAAGACCGCGAATCAGTTCCAAGGTCATGTCGTCCAAGTTTTTTGCATCATGCGGGTGAAAGCCTACCGTCGCATAGCACCAAGGCTTTTCTGCTGCATGTTTTACCGCCAGCGCAGAGCTTTCAAGGTCAAAGCCCACGTCCATGACATAGGAAACCTCCGAGCTTTCTATTTCCTCCATCAGCTGCAGCACTTCTGCTTCGCTGTACCGTTCATTGTTTAAATGGGTATGTGAATCAAATAACATAAAATTACCTCTTTATATCTTAAATTTATATCTTAAAAAAATTTAACTGTTTCATGTTCCTAAACTCTTCCCCGGAAAGCTGCAGCTTTTCTATCAAAAACGTCTTATCCGTCACCGGTGCGCAGCTTGCCAGTACCTTGATGGCAATGTTCTGATATGTAAAGGTCATGGAACTCATCATTCCAATCCGATAATCCTGTTCCTCTGAAAGCGTTGGCATACTAAAAGTCAGCATATCAAACGGCGGTGAAGCATTAAAAAATACAAAATTAATGCTGATATCACTATAAATCACTTCTCCGAAATAGATAAAACTGCTTTCGTAAATATTAGAGACATCCGCAACATCTAAATAAAGAGTGGCGCGCATCTTTGTGTTATCTATTTCAATTACATCAATATGCAGCTTGTTTTTGTGTCCCATATAGCTGTAGAGATACAGCCTGTCTATATAATTCCCAGCATACCTTTGCTTATCTGTTTCCGTCTCTTTCGAGCTCGGAAGCAGCGTTGCTATGTCAACATTTAAATATCTGCACCAATCAATCAAAACCTCTAAATCTACGACAATCTCGCCTTTTTCATACTTAGAAACGGTCGCAAGACTTTTATTCAGTGCTTCCGAAAGCTGTTTCAGCGTTATCTGCTGTATTTTTCTATAGACACGCAGTTTTGCGCCTAAATTTTGATAAAACTTATCAGACACGGACACTTCTCCTTTCTCTGCTGCATTTATTCTATCATCAGATTTCTCCATTTACCAGCAAAAATTCTCATATAAATTGAAAATTCTATAAAAATGGCGATGATGATTTGCATATTTTTTTGTAATCTGCTCTATTCTCCATTTTTTCTCGTAACACGAAAAAAAAAGCTTTTAAATCTATCTTAAAAAGAAATCCCTGATAATTTGTCAGCTTCGGCACATTATTTTATAATTTTTCTGAAATGATATCCAACTTCTATTTTGTGATAGAATTTATGGAAAGGAGACTTAAATGAACGAAAATATCACTTCTAAATTAAAAAACAACATTTGGCGTCTAGTAATTCTTACAATCGCCGGGTCATTGATTTACGGTCTGCCGTATTTCAGATCCTACTATTACGATGCTTATCTGGAAACGTATCATCTTACCAACACGCAGATGGGAACCTTTGGCTCCATTTTCGGAATTCTTGGCGCCATCTCTTATCTCTTTGGCGGCGTCGTCGCGGACATGGTTTCGCCAAGAAAGATTATGTCTGTTTCTCTGATTTTAACAGGCGCCGCAGGGCTTCTCCATCTGATGCACCCAAGCTATGGTATGCTGGTTGTCATCTATCTGATTTGGGGGTTTACTTCCCTGTTTGCCTTCTGGCCTGCCCTGTTAAAAGGCCTTCGCGGTATTGCAGCTGAGCACGAACAAAGTAAGGCCTATGGCTTTATGGAAGGCGGACGCGGTATCATCAACGCCGTGCACCTTGCAATTACCCTTGCAATTTTTAACTTTCTCAGTAAAACAGCGGGAAATCTGGGAGGGCTCAATGGTGTAATCATCTTCTATTCCGTCATTGTCATCCTGCTGGGCATTTTAGTGTTCTTCCTGATGAAGGATAATACGACCGCAGCAAATGGAGAAAAGTTCAACTTTAAGCAGGTGATTACAGTCATTAAAATGCCGGCAATTTGGATTCTTTCTCTCATTTTGTGCTGCACCTACACCATGAATATTTCTTTCTACTATTTTACGCCTTATGCTACGTCATCATTTGGAATTACTGCGACAGCAGCGGCCATTGTCACCATGATGTCCCAGTATATTAGACCGGTAGGCTCTATGGGAGGCGGCATTTTAGCTGATAGACTGGGCAGAAGTAAGGTTATGTTTATTGGCTTTTTCCTCATGGGTGTCAGCACATTTATCATCGCGCTGCTTCCAAATATGAGTGTACCGTTCTTCATTGTCGTCTGCGCTATCATCTACCTTGGCATGTATCTGAACTACGGCATCGTTTTCTCCATGATGGAAGAAGGTGGCATACCAGCCAGCGTAGCTGGTACTGCCATTGGCGTTGTCTGCACCCTTGGCTATCTGCCTGAAGTTATCTGCCCAACCCTTGCAGGTCACGTTCTTGACACTTATACCGAGCTGGGTTATAAATATTACTTTATCGGCGTCGGCATTGTAATGGTCGTTGGTATTGCCGCACTCTTGATTTGGAATCGTTATCTCGCAGGCATAAATAAAAAAAATAGCAGGGAGGCATCTGCATGTTAGTTTTAAGAAATGCAAGACTTGTTCCGCAGCTGACCGAAGGTTTTTCGGATCAGTTTGGCGACGTAATCATAGAAAATGGTTTGATTCAGGAAATCAAGCCTGCTAAAACAGCGAATATCACTGCGGCTGAGGTCATCGACTTAACCGGAAAAACTTTAATTCCCGGTCTCATCGAAGCACATTTGCACTTGGATCTTTGCGGCATGGACGTCTTTGAAGAAAATGTGCAGCAGGAAAGCTACCGCGTGATGCGAGCTCTTCGTCTGGCGCAGGATAACCTGCGGATGGGTTACACCACAGTACGCGACGTGGGCGACCGGAACAACATAGTAATCGGTATTGCCCGCGCTGTAAAGGAAGGTCTGGTCATGGCGCCTGATATTTTGGCAAGCGGCATGATTCTTTCACCCACAGAAGCAGGCAACGACTATTTCGGAGATATGTACGCAGAGTGTGATTCTAACGACGCTTATACCAAAGCGGTTCGCCGTCAATACCAGCTTGGCGCTGACTGGATTAAAATCATGGGGACCGGATCTGTCATGAATCCAGGCGGTGTGCCGGGAAGTCCTGTTCTCTACGAGGAAGAACTTGCTGCTGCCTGCCGAGCCGCAGATTATGTTGGTCTTCCTGTTGCTGTGCACTGTCACGGCACAGAAGGTATCAAAATGTGTATTCGCTGCGGCGTACGCACCGTGGAACATTCCACCATCATGGACGATGAATGTATCAGAATGTATCAGAATGCTGACCGTTCTTTTCCGGTTCCAACACTCTCACCTTTGGTAAACTTTATAGAAAATCCAGAAGGAAAGCCTGCACATTACGTCGAAAAATCGAAGCAGATGGCGGAGGTCATGTTTGAAGGTCTGCGGGCACTGCGAAAATCAAAGGTAAAAATCGGTTGGGGCACTGATGCGGGCGTTTATTCCGGCAGCCATGGAAACGGGCTGTATGAATTCCGCGCCAGAGTCAACCTTGCTGGTTTCACTCCGCTGGAATGCTTAATTCAGGCAACGAAAAACAACGCTGAAATCCTAAATATCAGCGATACGGTCGGCACTATCGCCTGTGGAAAGCGCGCAAATCTGGCAGCCTTTGACGGAAAACCTGACGAAGACATCGAAGCCTTGAGGCAGATAGCTCTGGTATTAAAAAAGGGAGAATCCGTTCCTCTATAAATTTCTTCCTTGTATCTATGCAGCCGGCATTTGGTCATTATCTACCAAATGCCGGCTGTCGTTCAGTTACCGCACAAGCTGAATTTTTCTACTCTTCTCGGGTAGCCAGCTGTTTCATTTTTTTCTCTATCACCGCAATACGCTCTGACATGTCCGCTATTTTAACTCTATCGTATAGTGAAAAAGTAAAACGCATTTTAAAACCTTCCTTTTCTGGAACAATCGAAAAACTATCCGCGGCAGACAAAATCTCATTAAAGTCTGCCAAACCTTCAACGCCGTCAATATCCAATATGAGATTCTCTCCGATATAGATGAGTTCTGCAAAATAGGTATCTTCACACGCATTCATTTTAACATATCCGCCCTGAATCTCTGCAATATGGCAAAGGGATGGGTAAAGTACCTCTACAAAATTATCCCACTTCTGCTCATTTCTTCTTCTTTCATATTGAGACTCTTTCGTTTCTATTAGTGATCGAAGCAAATCAAAATGCGCTTTTTGCTCATTTGTCAAAGGCATAGCCACCCCTTTCTCAAAAACTGATTTGTCCCACTGATGTTCTTCAATGTAATTAACTTCTTTTTTCATACTGCAACTCCCTATTAAACAAATATTAAGCCAACAAAGAATGTCATGTCTAAAGTTCCATTATATATGGGCATAGGCGTTAGTGCTGTTACAGGAATTGACAAAATGACAAATGCAACTAAACAAAGCTATTAGCAAACGACTATTGGGACTGCTTGCAGAGCGAAATATTATGCAGTATCAGCTTTTTACTAAAAGCGTTGTGCACAAGAGTACCACAATGGAAATGTGGTTAACGATGCTTACACATTATGCGATTTTCGCTCATCGCTATTCGATGATGAAAATCTTGAATCCTAGCCTCAAATCAATATGTCAAATTTATAATGTCATTCTCTTCTCCTAGTATACCATGAGATGTACAATTAATCTTCTATTTTTTTCTTCCATTTGTAATTATTATTGCAAGATGACATACAAGCCAAAAGTAATCGAAACTTCTCAGCACTAATCAGAAAGAACAATCCGCCATACTGCACTATTTCTCTTGTTTCAGCGTCAAATGGTACAAAAACACGAATTGCACCATTACCAGCATTTTTGCCTAAAATGGTGCAATCTATTGCTCAGTAGCTTATTGAAACAGCCTCTTTCTTTTCATCTTTTACACTTTATCTCTCTCATACTCAAGGATTGCGCCTCTCTTTGAGAATTCAAAATCATATTCGTAACCATCCTTATACGCCTCTGCCTCATAGACGTATCTTCCATCATCTCTAGTCAATTTTACGTAGATGATGATAGCGCCAGGCACTTTGTTTTTAATTTTGTTGCGAATGGTGGTTTTGCTTACAGCACCCACCTTGGAAGCTGTGTATCTGGAACCTTCGTTGTCCTTATCCTTATCTAAAATTCTGCCGTCAGACGCCGCTATTTCTATAGAGTACACATACTTGCTCTTTACCGCTTTACCTTTATAAACGCTGCGCCCGTCATCTCTGGTCAAATGCACATATTTTACAGTTGCACCCTTTGGCAGTTCTTCCTTAAAAATCGCTTTAGCTTTGCTCCACGAAATCTTAGAAGCCGCGGCGGCATCAGCACCTCCCGCTGCACCTGCATATGCAAAGGCGGTCACTACCAGCGATAAAGCCAGCAATATGCTTAACATTACTTTTCCAGTTCTTTTCTTTGTCATTTTTCTATCCTCCTAAATTAGATTTCTGTTTGATATGCTCTTACTATACTGAAGAAAAATGAAAACAAAATGAAAACGCTTTTTTATTTTAAAAAATTTTTTTCACCAGTTTTCTCCTCAAAGTCACAAAAAATCCCCGGCGTTTACCTTTGCTGGGGATTTTGTATTGCTCTATTATTCTGCTTACGCTTATTTCAAATAACCTTTCAACTCATCCACTTTATCCAGTTCTTCCCAAGGCAGCTGGACGTCCTTTCTGCCGAAATGTCCGTAAGCGGCAGTCTGTCTGTAAATCGGTCTGCGCAAGTTAAGATCGCGGATAATCGCTGCAGGGCGCATATCAAAATGCTTGTCGACAATGTCAGCAATTTCCTCATCGGAAAGCTTGCCGGTACCGAAGGTATCCACCATGATGGAAACCGGTTTTGCCACGCCGATTGCGTAAGCTAGCTGGATTTCACACTTGTCCGCAAGTCCTGCGGCTACCACATTCTTAGCAGCGTGTCTTGCCGCATAGGAAGCGGAACGGTCCACCTTTGTAGGGTCTTTACCGGAAAATGCGCCGCCGCCGTGACGGGCATAACCGCCATAAGTGTCAACGATAACCTTTCTGCCGGTCAGACCGGAATCGCCATGAGGTCCGCCGATTACAAATCTGCCAGTCGGATTGACATAGTACTTAGTTTCTTCATCCAAAAGTTCTGCAGGAATCACCGGTTTAATCACATGCTCAATCAGATCATTTCTAATCTGCTCCTGGGCTGCCTCCGGATCATGCTGCGTGGAAATCAAAACGGTATCGATTCTCTTCACCTTATTTCCATCGTATTCCACAGTAACCTGGGTTTTTCCGTCAGGACGAAGATATGCAAGTGTACCGTCTTTTCTTACCTTAGTCAGCTGCAGCGCCAGCTCGTGTGCCATCTGAATCGGCATCGGCATGTATTCCGGTGTTTCATTGCAGGCATAGCCAAACATAATCCCCTGATCGCCTGCTCCGATGGTGTCAATCTGATCATCGAGGGTGCCATCTTTATATTCCAAAGCCTTATCCACGCCCATCGCAATATCGCCGGACTGTTCATCGATGGCAGTCAGCACTGCACAGGTATTTCCGTCAAAGCCGTACTCTCCTTTGTTATAGCCGATATCCGTAATGACGTTTCTCACAATTTTCGGAATGTCGATATAGCACTTGGTGCTGATTTCTCCCATAACCATTGCATAGCCTGTGGTAGTTGTCGTTTCGCAGGCAACGCGTCCATAAGGATCCTGCTCCATAATCGCATCCAAAACGGCGTCAGAAATCTGGTCGCAGATTTTGTCAGGATGTCCTTCTGTCACGGATTCTGATGTAAATAATTTCTTCATGTTTTATTTCCTCCCAAATATTACCAAACAAAAAACCTTTTCTCTCATATGGAAGAAAAGGTCTGATTATCGGTCATCATTCCTCATCTTTCAGAATAAGATAATTCTGTAGGATTTAGCACCTTTTCTGTCAGTACTGGCTGACACCTAGGTTGCCGGGCTTCGCAGGGCCTATTCCCTCAGCCGCTCTTGATAAGGATTATCACATAAATTATACTCTTTTTAAATTCTTTGTCAATGACATATTGTATTTTTGTCAAAATAGGATATACTCTATTTATTGAACCATTTAAAAATTTTTAGCTTATTGAGGTAGATGTTTGAAAAAGAATCAATTTACAGTTTTACGCGGCGGCTTGCTTGACAGTGCCGCTACCAGCAGAAAAGAATTTGTATCAGCTTATATAACAAACACCCGATTGATGGGCGTACTGGGCATGTATATGCATTTTAAACTCCCGGATAATCTCGTCCAGCGAGATTTACATCAATTCTTTTACTTTGACGCCGAAGAATACGGCTTTGAAACCTATCACAGCGTTCTGGGCGAAAACAGAACACGCATCTTTGAAATTGAAAATTCCCTGATTGGCGGTCTTGGCGGCAAAAAAATCCCGCTAACAGAAAAGCAGGCACAGTATCTGCTGCAGGAATATGCCGAATTTAACCGTGCTCACAATATCCCTTTGCCGGAGGGACTTTCCGAATATGAATTTCTTCTTAGCGAAAAGGCTACTCTTTCAGAGCCCGAGCTTTACATTTTGATGCAAAAACAGTGTGTCAGACCCGAAAATGCTTACGAATCAATCAACTATTTTCTCATGCGTATTTTTGGCAGAGATTTCAAAGCCGCTGCATTTCTCTCTGATAGAGACATTTTGCTGGATGTTTTTCCAGAATATGACGCAGGAACCTTCTGCAAAAATACGATCGAGCCCACAGACGCACCGAACACTTTTCTGTGTCAGTCCCTGGTTGAATTTCGCAATTCCTATTATATCGTACTGACGGAAATCACATTGTCTGGTCTGACTGTTTGCAGCTTTGAAAGAAACAGCATCATGAAAATTTCTCCGATTGAAGCCGCTATGCTGCTATCTCGTTCGGAGTTTGTTACCGTCTATGAAATGCTAGAGGAGCCAGATTCCTTCTCCTCAGAAACGACTCCAAAAGCCATGACTGCAATGGTAACACCTCACGACACCGGAAAACTTTACATGATTTTTCATTCTGATAATAAACATGTCGCACGAAAGGAATATCGTCTCAATGAAGATGTCCTGGGCATGTATTTCGTTTCCGATGCGGGGCAGGTAATTGCTGCTGCTTATACGCTTGAAGATATCTATCTCTTGGAAAAAGACCTCGCAGGCTCTGCCATTTCCAAAAGTCTGATTCCAACTCAGCGTTACGAATTTCAGGAGCCAGTTCTTTATGAATTTATCCAAAGTACTATGGATCGTTTTGAAACTTTTGTAGATATTATTCAGAACAATCCTGGTGATGAAATCTAATCCCAAATTTACACTCAAAAAGAACACAAGTTGTCGTTTTATGTCAACCTGTGTTCTTTTTTAACGAAGATTTTTCAACAAGGGAGAATTCCTTGAATTTAGACATTTCAGCGACTTATCCACAAGGATAAGTCGGATTGTATACATTTTTTCGCACATTACGATATGGATAACTTTACAAAGCATAAACGTTCATTTTTCAATACTACTTCGTATATTACAAATTTGTCAATAGGAAGTTATCCACATTTTTTGTATAAATTATCCTCATGGATTTGTTCGACTGTCTACAATCTTTGTTCGCCCATTTTTTGGCAAAGATAAATTATAATATTCTGCCACTGCACTGATTATTCCTTCTGCAATCTTTTGCTGATATGTCGGATTTTTCAGATTTCCAAGGTCCTCCGGGTTAGATAAAAAACCGCATTCCACTAAAATCATCGGATGATCTGCATTTCGAAACAGATACATCCCGCTCTTAGGAAGTACAATTCTGTCAGCACCATCTCCCAGCTGCTCTTTTAGACTCTCCTGTATCTTCTCTGCAATTTCCTTGCTATCCTCCATAAGCGACGTTTCCACTTCTTTCGGATAAAACACCTGTGCCCCATGAACACTGCTATCCGATGGAAAACTATTGAGATGTATGCTGATAGTCAAGGTCGGTGATGCCGCCTCTATTACCTCTTTTCGCGCTTTTAAATCTCCAACCTTTGTCCATTTTTCTGTCCCTTCAGCAATAAGACCGTCCTCTGTTGCTCTGGTTAAAATAATCTGCATACCATAATTCTCCGCCTCTTCCTGCAAAGCCTTTACAATATCTAAATTTATCTTCTGCTCTTTTGTTCCGTCACCGCCTATCGCGCCGCCGTCCATACCTCCATGGCCAGCATCCAGCACCAGAATCACCTGTGGTTCCATCTTCCCTGCCGTTTCGACCACCTTACTGTAGCTCGGACTGAAACACACAAATGCAAGCAGCAAAAGAACCATCACTCCTTTTTTTACTCTCAAATTCTCTCTCCTTCCTTCTTTTTTCAATATATGAAGTAAAAACTAAAATCATGTAGATGTTTTAAGACCAAAGCTGTGTTATACTGAAAGGAAGAAAAGGAGCACAAAATGGATACAAGAAGACTATTTAAAGAAGATGTATACTTAAAAACTGCCAAGGCGGTAATCACCGATATACAAAGGGAGGAAGAAAATCTCGTGCTGATTCTCGATCAGACGATTTTCTTTCCCGAAGGCGGCGGTCAGAGCAGTGATATCGGCACCATTTCTGACCTTACTGTAACACACGTGTATGAAGATAAAGACTACATCTATCACCGCTGTGTCGAAAAAGAAAGCGAATTGTCGATAGGCGATGAAGTAGATATTGCAATCGAGTGGAAGCATAGATTCGATAATATGCAAAGACACTGTGGGGAACACATCTTATCCGGCAAATTCTATGAACTCTTCGGCGGCGTCAACCGTGGATTTCACATGGGTGAAGATTATATGACCATCGACATCAGTCTGGAAGAAAATCCAGCATATAATAAAATCACTTGGGAAATGGCAAAGGAGGCAGAGCTTGCTACCAACGAAGCAATCTGGGCAAATCTTCCGGTCATTACCCGCCACTATGACAACAGACAAGAAGCCGAACACCTTCCGCTGCGCAAAGCCCTTGCCTTTGACGAAGATATTTCCATCGTTTGCGTGGGAAGTATAGAAAACCCTGCCGACTGTGTCGCCTGCTGCGGCACCCACCCTGCTACTTCCGGTCAGGTCGGCATAGTAAAACTCTACAAGGTAGAGCCGAATAAAGGCATGTTCCGCATTTACTTTGAAGCCGGCAAGCGTGCCTTTCTCCACTATCAGGACCGTTACGATATCCTTACGAATCTGGAACATAAACTTTCCGCAGGTACAGACGACCTGCTGGACAAATATAACGCTCAGAACGCAAAAAACAAGGGTATCCGGGATGAACTTTATCATTTGAAGAAATGGGTCGTTGCACGAGAAATAGAAGATATAAAAGCGCAGATTTCCCCGGCTTTTGTCAGATATTACGATAAATTGTCTATTGACGATATACTGGAGATTGGACGCAGTCTCTCCGGCTGCATCCCCACCATCGCTTTTCTTGTCCATCAGCCGACGAACACCATTCTCCTGTTCTCCGATCAGCACGACTGCGGTAAACTGGTAAAAGAAAATGCCCCTATCTACGGCGGCAAAGGCGGCGGCAACCAAAGTTCTGCCAGAGCCATCTTCCCTAAAGCCGAATATGTAGATACTTTTATCGACCTAATAGAAAAACACCTGCGCTAACAGGTGTTTTTTCTATGTAATTTAAATTTACTTCTGTCTCTGTCCACCTAGGTTCATAATGGCGATGGACGCTAGCACCAGAACAATTCCGGCAAGCTTCCACAAGCTAAAATCTTCCTGTAAAATAACAAATCCGATGATTGCAGCAACTACTGTCTCTACCGATGCGATGACTGGTACCTTTGAGGTTTCCAGATTCATGGAAAGCCCTTTCATATAGATAAAGTATGCCACCACCGCTGTAATCAGTCCATATGCAAAAGCGCCCGCCATAAAGCCAGCAGAACACAAATCTCCTATCTCCAGCCATGGCTTTGCAATCACCGCCATAGTAAGAGATGCAAAGAGAAAACTGTAAAAAGTCACCGTCGTTGTATCATAGTCCTTCGCAATGGTTCCGAAGATTGTCATCAACGAGTACAAAAAACCGGCCGCAATACCGATTAGAACGCCATATCCTAGAAAATCAACTGTATCAAAATTACCGCCGGTTACCGTCAGTGCACAGCCTGCAATATTTACAGCAAGTCCTGCAATCTTATTTGCACCTATCTTCTCTTTAAAAATGATTCTGCTCATAATGCAGACAAAAATCGGTGATGTATAAAGCAGTACGGCAGCAGTTGCAGCACCAATACTGCCGATTGCCTCGGTATAGGCGTAGTTAAACATCGCCTGACATACAACACCTAGAACTGCACAGAGCAGCAGCCCTTTTCCATCGATGCGAAATAGCTTCGTTCCGCCAAGAAAAAGCATTACCGGTATAATCCAAAGGGCAGCCGATGCCATACGAAAAAATACGATCGTTGCTCCCGATGCACCGTAACTTCCAAGCAAGTTAATGAAAAGTCCCATGGTTCCCCAAAGGCAGCCGGAAACGAATACATAGATATATCCTTTGTTTGAATGATTTTTCATAACTTTCCCCGTAACAAAGAGGAGATCCGCATGCGGGTCTCCTCCGTAATTCTCAATCAGATTTTTCGTCCTGTTTGAAGATTATTCTTCTTCCATCGGTTTCATTTCTGGATCGAAGTGAAGTTTGCAGCCAGTTGCTGCCTGAATATCTTCTCTGCTGTAATCCGGATGTAATTCTGTTACCCAGATGCCATCTTCTCTGACTTCCATTACGCCCATTTCAGTAATGATTTTGCTGACGCACTTTTCAGCGGTCAAAGGTAATGTGCACTTTTCTAAGATTTTGTGATTACCCTTCTGGGTGTGCAGCATTACGATGATAACCTCAGGGCAGCCTGCACAAAGGTCCATAGCACCGCCCATACCAGCAACCTTCTTGCCTGGAACAATCCAGTTTGCCAGGTCGCCGTTTTCAGCAACTTCCATAGCACCAAGGACTGTAGCTTTTACGTGTCCGCCTCTTACAAGACCGAAAGATTCTGCAGTATCAAAGAACTTTGCTCTTGGCAGTGCAGTTACATATACACCACCAGAGTTGATGATATCAACATCTGTATTGGTTTCGTCTGCAACAGCATCAATACCTGCAAATCCATTTTCGGAGTGGCAGGTTACTGCAATGTCATCTGGAATATAGTCTGCTACCATGGTAGGAAGGCCGATTCCCAGGTTAATAAAGTCGCCGTCTTTAAATTCTTTTGCGCATCTCTTCGCAATTCTCTGTTTTAAATCTGCCATCTCTTTTCTCCTTCCACAATAGCATCTACGAGAACGCCTGCAACTGCAAAGTAGTCAGGGTCAATCTCGTTAATTTCAACAATCTTTTCCGGTGCAATGATGGTGTGCTCTGCAGCACCAGCCATTACATAGTTAAAGTTTTTCGTTGTCTTGGAACAATAGTAGTTACCAAATTTATCAGCTACAGTAGGTCTGATGAACGCATAGTCAGCGCGCAGCGGCATTTCGAATAAGTACTTCTTGCCTTCCAGTTCTACAACTTTCTTTTCTCTTCCTAATTCGTCCAGCTCTTCCTGCACCGGTGTACCAACACCAGTCGGAGTCAGAACACCACCAAGACCGTAAGCTGCTGCTCTGATCTTTTCTGCTAAAGTACCCTGTGGAACCAGTGTGCACTTCAGTGTGCCTGCTACCATGCCATCGCCAATCAGCGGGTTCATACCTACGTGGGAAGCGATGATGTGGTCAACCATACCAGCTTCGAGCAGTTTACCGATACCTCTTGCAGTCTTAGCGCCGTAAGTTCCTACTGGCAGACCGCCGTCGTTACCGATTACTGTCAAATGCTTAACGCCTTTTCTTACAAGTGCGTCCATGATAACTTCCGGGGAACCTGTGCCCAGGAAACCGCCGACCATAATGGTCATGCCGTCTTTAACGCCTGCAACTGCTTCATCAGCAGTCATAATTTTGTTAATCATTTTACAATCACCTTTCTATATCATATTAGTTTAAACAATAACAACCCCACCCTTCCACGAAGCAAAGCTTCGGGCGGGTGCCCGGGAACCTTGTTGTCCTAAGGCAATAAGTGTTCATGAGAAAATCATACACCAAACGGATACATCTTGCAAGAGGATTCTTGTCCAAAATCTGTACCCTCCGCATGTGATAATGGGCGCTGAACTTAAAGTTCAGGCGCCCGCAACTCATGTCATATTATCATATGAGATTAGCGATCAGCGATATTTTTCTTATCCTGCCAGCCTCTCTTTTCTACTTCCTGCATGATGTAGGACATAACGTGTTCTGCATACTTTCCAGGACCAAAACCTGCGTCGTAGCCCAGTTCCTGTGCTAATTCGTGGGAAATTCTAGGACCGCCGCAAGTCAGGATAATTTTGTCACGCAGACCTTCTGCTTCCATCAGTTCAACCATTTTGGTCAGCTGCTGGATGTGAATATCCTTCTGTGTTACTGTCTGGGATACCAGAATTGCATCAGCGTTCAGTTCTTTTGCTTTTGCAATTAACTGTTCACAAGGAACCTGGGAACCCATGTTATGCGGATCTACATTCTTAAATCTTTCCAGACCGAAGTGACCGTGGAAGCCCTTCATCTGAATGATTGCGTCGATACCTACAGTATGCGCGTCAGATTCGATGGATGCACCTACAACGGTGATATCTCTGCCTATGTGTTCGCCAATCCATTCGCCGCATTCAACACGATCCATTACAGTACCTTCAACCTTAGGAACATTGATAGCTGTAAAGTCGATAGTTGGCTGTGCGGAGCCGTAAACGTTAAAGAATGTATATCCTGTTGTCAGTTCGCAGTAGTAAGCTACGTTTGGCTCAGCCAAACCTAATTTCTTGGCATACTGCTTTGCGCATTCTTCAGCTTCTTCACCGTAAGGTACAGGAAGAGTGAAGGCTAACTGAACTTTACCGTCGTTAAGTGCATCGCCGTAAGGCTTAACACAAGTTAAATCTACACTGCTTGTTGCTTTGCATTCTGTTGTCATGACCTTGCACCTCCTTATTATTCATGATCCATAAACAATTCAATAAACGGATTGAAGTAGTTTTCACCTTTAGTGGAAACACCTTCCAGACCGTGACCACCGTCAAACGGACGTTTCACGCCACCGAAGATACCCTTTTCGATTGTGGAGAAGAGACCTTCTTTTTCAACTTCAGCAAGAAGAGCGTCTGCTTTGCCCAGAACTTCCTGTGCTCTCTTCTGAATGATACCGTCCTTCTTGAACTCAACTTCTTCACCGATGTGTCTGCAGTTGTTGAAAATGTAACGAGCATTTTCAATGGACAGATATCTATCCTGCATCAGCGGTGTATGAATTGCTTCTGTCAGCATACCAGTCAGCAGCAGGGACTGATTCGTCCAAACTGTTACTAAGTTGAACAGCGCATCCTGCAGATGACCTCTAAAGATGTTACCTGTCATGAACTTTGTAGGAGGCATGTATTTTAATCTTGCCTTAGGGAAGATTTCTCTTGCCATCTGTGCCTGAGACAGTTCAAGCAGGAAGCCGTCTTCAGTAGCAGGATCCATTTCAAATGCGTGACCCAGACCCATCTGTTCTTCAGGAATGTTAGCAAGTACTGCAAACTGTTCGTTGATGAACTGAGAAGCAGTTACAGTGTGAGCTGCTTCGATTGCGTCGTCTGTTGTCAGGTAGTTGTCTTCACCGGAGTTAAAGATGATACCGCAGTAACCGATGATAACACGGCTCATGAACTGGTCAACCAGTGTTCTCTGCATGTTGATATCTCTGAACAGGATACCGTAGATAGCGTCATTTAACATTACGTCTAATCTTTCCAGTGCGCCCATTGCAGCGATTTCAGGCATACACATACCGGAGGAGTAGTTACACAGTCTGATGTATCTGCCAACTTCTTCACCAACTTCGTCCAGTGCTTTTCTCATGATTCTAAAGTTTTCCTGCGTAGCGTAAGTACCACCAAAGCCTTCAGTTGTTGCGCCATAAGGTACATAGTCAAGCAGGGACTGTGCAGTAGTTCTGATTACAGCGATGATGTCTGCACCCTGTCTGGCAGCAGCCTGTGCCTGAATCACGTCTTCGTAAATGTTACCAGTAGCAACGATTACGTAGATGTAAGGCTCTGATCCTTCACCGATAGTGTCTAAGTACTCCTGACGCTTTGCTTTCTGCATGTCAATTCTTTCGAAAGTAGCTTTGATTGCAGGCTTTAATGCTTCAGCAGCTTCTGCCTGGGAGCAGGTCGGAAGTTTTGTGATATCCAGTTTGCCTGCAGCCATTTCTTCTGCGATTTCCTGCGGTGTCTTGCCAGTCTGTACGATTGCATTACCAATCCAATAAGCGACACCTGTCGGCAGCGCACCCGCATCCTTCAGCTGGTCTACTACCACGTTTGGAAGCGGTGTGTCAACATCGTCTACACCGTCAACTCCCAAAAGTCTCAGAATTGTTCTCTCTGTGCTGACTGTAGTGTGTCTGTCAATGAAGTCCTGCATGTCATGTGCAATGTTTGCCGCATGCTGACGAGCACTGTCAACTACTTTTGGGTCAAGGTTTAATTTGCTTTTCATCCTTTTCTCTCTCCTTATTTTATATATTTTTGTGCTCCATCAATAATTTCCTTATTGATGCCTAACATTTTCGCGATATTAAGCGCGTCTTTTGGTATTTGCCCTTGTTTTTCTACCGTATATAAACGATAGTCCATATACTTAGAAATTATATTAATCCGCTCTTTCCTATTCGCATATTTTAACTCGCTGTCGAGTTTGCGGAAGTCAACATCTGCCAGGCCTCGCACCTGCATATTCTTAACCCCGTTTTCCTCGGTCACCGCCTCAAAATGCGTAGTCATGAGGGTAATATACGGTTTGTCTTTGAGGTAATCCACAAGGCTTCTGGTCAGCGCCAGACCCTCAATCGGATTGGTTCCGCTGGCAATCTCATCGATGAGAAGCAGCGAACGATTCTCACTGTGATCTAAAATTTCTTTGAGTTCTTCCATCTCGCTTCCGAAACTGGAAAGGCCTCTCTCGACCGACTGGCTGTCTCCAATTAGAATCTGCATATAGTTAGAAAGACCCACCTTTGCCTTTTGACAAGGAACAAAGAATCCATACTGCGCCAAAATCGGCACCAGTCCGGAAAGCTTCAGTGAAATGGTCTTACCTCCCATATTGGCACCTGTAATACAGGTAACTCCGTCAGTCAAGGAAATGCTTACCGGACAGTAAGTTTTCCCCTTGGACTTCAGCACGTCTTCAACTTTGGATTGTCTGCCTTCTACGATTTCAACGATATGCGCCTCAACGATTTCCGGCTTTACGCAGTCGTGCTTGATGGCATAAAGGGCTTTGCCCAATGCCACATCGAGAAGTCCAATTCGTTTACAGTTACGCAGAAGCACATCTGCAAACTCTGCTATTTTTAGGGAAAGACGCTGCCTTACAACGGTTTCTTCTTCCTCAATTTCGGTAACCAGATTTTCCATCTGCTCTGTCAGCGCATAAATCTTTTCATCAGGTTTTAATTCAAAGGTTACGGTCATGTAATCTTCATCCACCTGCTGCAAATCCGGCACGGCTTTATACTTTTCCAGCTCTCCGCCGGTCTTCGATACTGCACAGTCAAACTTCGGTGTTAAAATGATACCGTATTCTCTCTGAATCTCCGCTTTTTTCGCCTTCTGCGTCTTTCTGATGGAAACCTCTATGCTGTGCTTTTCCTTTCGCAGCTGCGCCAGCTTTTCAGAAAAGTCATCATAGATATAAAAAGTATTAATTCTGTCTTTGCTTGGATCCAGCTCGTCCAAAAGGGCTTCCGTCGGTTCCAGCGTAAACTCTACCGGAACTTTCGTGGTCGTTTCCCCACAAATCTTTTCAATTTTTCTCATCATCAGAAGCAGAGTCTTTACTTCGTAGAGTTCTACGACGGAAAGTGCATTTCTACTGCTTCGCTCGATGGTATATGTAGTATCTTTAATTTCCATGAAGGCTTCTGAAAGCAGCTCTACGCAGCGCTGATTTTCCTTCGCAAAGGCAATCATGTCCTCGATCTTATCAAGTTCTGCGCGAAGCTCCTCTTCTTCACCCGGAAAAAAAGGTTTGGTTTCTTTTAATATATTTTTACCAAAAGGGGTATTTAAGTCAATCTGCTGCATGACATAGTCAAGACCAGTTTCTGCTTTAGTCTTGACATTGGCAAGCCGCCTGTTTGAACCGTGTTTCATAAATCCTCCTTCTGTTTATATTCTAACGTCAATGACCGGAATATCCGGAAGCGCTTCCTGCATAGCATCTCGCAGAGCTTTGTGGTCGAAAGAGTAGCCGCTAGGCGCAATCGGGTTGACCGTTACCGCCGCAACTTTGATGTTCTTCATGACACTGACCTTGAACTTCTTCTTGCGAAGCTTGCCCCAGTCCATCTGATTGATGAAAATCTTAGTCGGGTCTTTGAGAACAAAGTGGACTCTTTTTAGCTTACTTGGGTTGATGTCTGCAATTACGCTGTTTGTAAATGCGCCCGGAATGTATACATATTCCGTTTCATCATCAATTGCTTCATCGATAAAGCGGCTGGATCCAAGACCCGTTGCAAGGTCTAAGGCTTCTATATTATCACCTTTGATAAGCAAAATCTTGTCCAGATTCATATGCTCTGCAATGAGCGCTCTTGCCTTGCATTCTTCCAATTCAGGAAGGCTGTAAAGCCCGATGATGTGCGCTGTATCCTCGATTACTTTCTTCATGCTGCGGGACAAAACTGCGCCAGTGGACAAGATAATTGCGTCTGATGTCTCCGGCGAAGCGATAGACTTTCGGTCGATAGCTCCGTCGATGAGAATCAGTTCACAGCCCATTTCAAACATCTCTTCACACATTTTCTTCGTGTGAGCAGTCGCCACAGGTCCTGCTATCTGCACATAGCCGCTATCAGCGACTCTGCAGAGGAGCAAATCTCCGATAGAAGTTCTGTAATCTGATTTTTTTACGATTTCAAGTCCTGCTTCCGCCAAATCATAAAGCTGTGTCGGAACGGACACGATGGTATCTTCGTAGAGATATACCTTTGGTTTTTCGGTTCCCGTTACTAAGTCCTGTGTTTCCCCGTCTCTGCCGGTAGAAGTAATGCCCAGAGTAATACCCTCATCATCAGCTTCTTCAATGAGATAATTGAGCGCTGTAGTCTTTCCTGCATTCTTCGCCATGCCAACGATGGAAAGCGTTTTATATTTTTGTGACAAATCGTAAAGTAAACCCATTTCTTATCCCTGTTTGTTCTAAAATTTCTGTATTCCTCGTTATAAAGGTATAGGGAGACCCAAGCCTCCCTATACGCATACACCAATTAGTGTTTGTTTCTTTCGTGTCTTGCCAGGTTGGAAGGTTCCATAGATTTAATCTGTAATCCTTCTCCTAATGCAGATACACCCTGATACTTATAAGTCTTCTTACCAGTGCAGTAGTCGCAAGTGCACTTCAGATCCGGCAGACGAGGCTGAGTGTAAGTAGTGATAACGCCTTCGTAGTTTCTGAGAATTACCTTATCAGGTGTCTCGGAAATAATGTACTGAGGCATTACCGGAGTCTTACCACCACCACCAGGAGCGTCAACTACGAATGTAGGAACTGCATAACCGGAAGTGTGTCCTCTCAGACCTTCGATGATTTCGATACCCTTCGCAACGGATGTTCTGAAGTGTTCGATACCAACAGACAGGTCGCAAATGTAGATGTAGTAAGGTCTTACTCTATTCTTAACCAGCTTGTGTACTAATTCTCTCATGATGTGCTTACAGTCGTTAACACCTCTGAGCAGTACGGACTGGTTACCAAGAGGAATACCTGCGTCAGCAAGCTTACGACATGCTTCTGCTGCATCTTCAGTGATTTCCTGTGGGTGGTTGAAGTGAGTGTTCAGCCAGATTGGGTGATACTTCTTCAGCATGTTAACCAGGTTATCAGTAATTCTCATTGGCATTACAACCGGAGTTCTGGAACCAAGTCTTACGATTTCCACGTGGTCAATCTTTCTCAGTTCGCTGATGATGTATTCTAATGTATCATCTTCTACGCACAGAGCGTCACCACCGGAAAGCAGAACGTCTCTAACAACCGGTGTCTTTCTGATGTATTCGATACATGCATCGATATCTTCTCTGGATCTAGCACCGTCAGTTTCACCTGCAAGTCTTCTTCTAGTGCAGTGTCTGCAGTACATGGAGCACTGGTCAGTGATGAGGAACAGTACTCTGTCCGGATATCTGTGAGTCAGACCAGGAGCCGGGGAGTCAGCGTCCTCGTGAAGAGGGTCAGCATCGTCAGCTTCAGATCTGTGCATTTCAGCCAGTGTAGGAACTGCCTGCATTCTAACTGGATCTCTCGGATCATCTGGATCCATCAGGGAAGCATAGTAAGGAGTGATACCTACTCTGAATCCACCGATAACTTTCTGGATTTCTTCTCTTTCCTGGTCAGTCAGGTTTAATACCTGTTCGATATCTTCCAGAGTAGAAAGTCTGTGAGATACCTGCCAGTGCCAGTCATTCCACTGTTCATCGGTAACATCCTTAAACAGAGGAATGTCTTTCCAATTTCTGATTGCCATAATAATAAATCTCCTTAAATTCGTGATTTAAATTTGTATGATTATAAATTAAATTGAAGTTTTTCTTATGATAGCCACAGCTTCCGAAAAGGAAGCCGTGGCAGTAAAGTTTGTGTTATGTTGATTTTATAATTTGATGTACATCATCGATTGATTATGCGTACATTTCTTCGAATAACTTTCTCAGTCCTTCGTGTTCTCTCAGGCACTGCAGAGTGATTGCTGCGTGACCCTTAGTGTAACCGTTACCAACGATCATGTTCACGTCTTTACCAACACCTTCTGCACCAAGAGCTGCCTTAGTGAAGGAAGTAGCCATGGAGAAGAAGTATACAACACCGTCATCCTTAGTAGCTAAGATGGAGGCCATTTCTGTGTTTTCAATGTTTACACAGTTAATAACTACGTCGAACAGTTCGCCGTCAGTTAATTCCATAGCTTTGTTGTACATGCCAACTGCATCTGTAGCGTCCATGTGGAAATATTCGTCAGCTAAATCTAATGCTCTCGCTCTGTCTTCGGACTTCTGGGAACCAGCTGCGCAAACAACTTTACCAGTTACGCCAGCTCTCTTCTTTGCTTCGTATAAGCACAGCAGGCCGGATTTTCCGCCGCCACCGATAACCAGAATTTTCTGACCGGACTGGCACAGTTTAGCAGCCTGTGCAGGAGCACCAGCTACGTCTAATGCGGATAAAGCAAGTCCTTCCGGCATATCGTCAGGAATGATTCCGTAGATACCGCTCTGGAACAGGATAGCCTGACCTTTGATATCAACCTGGTCGATGGTTGGTCTCATTTCCAGAATTTCTTCGATTACCAGTGGAGTCAGGGACAGGGATACTAATGTAGCAATCTTGTCGCCGACTTTCAGTTCTCCAACGTAGTTAGGACCAACTTCTTTAACAGTACCAAGCAGCATACCGCCGGAACCAGTCCAAGGGTTCTTGTGCTTACCAGCTTTAGCAACAATGTTCATCATTGTCTGCTTTACTTTTTCCTGATCTTCAGGAGAGTTTTCGATATCTGCAGGCTTCTTGCCATCGCAGGATCTTCTAACGATTTCAGTGAAAGAAGCAGAGTCAACGTTTAAAGTCTTAACGTCAATCAGTACTTCGTTATCGTAAATTTCCATAGTGTTATCGATCACATCTGCTGGCTGTGGTAAAACACCTTTTGGTGAAATAACTCTGTGGGTTCCGTAAGGGCATCCTTTTTTCATAATAATCATCCTCCTAGAAAAATATTAACTCTTTTAAAATTTATGCCAAGGCATAATTTATGACTATCTATATTATAAAACTGTTGCCGCTTAGTGTCCATAGTCCAATTTTAGCTCACTTCTAAATAATTTTTAAATTAACAATCGAACCGATTTGTGTTCGTTTTTCAAAAGAACAGAACCACTTTCGGTTCATTCGTTTATGCATAAAGTTCAGCAAACAGTCTCATGATTCTTTCGTCTTCTCTAAGAACCTGAAGAGCTGCATTGGCATGTCCCTTTGTATAACCGTTACCAATGAGCATGTTTACGTCTTTGCCGACACCTTCTGCACCTAAAGCAGCCTTTGTAAAGTTGGTCGCCATGGAGAAGAAGTATACCATACCGCCATCTTTGCATGCCATAATGGAAGCCATTTCTGTGTTAGGAATATTAACTACGTTGATCACAACATCAGCCAGTTCACCGTCAGTTGCTTCCATGATTTCGTTATACATTTCCACAGCGTCAGTTGCATTGACTACCATGTATTCGTCAGCACATTTTACAGACATTGCTCTGTTCAGGGATTTCTTGAAGCCGTCAACGCAGATAACTTTGCCGTTGATACCTACCTGCTTCTTTGCCTGCCAGCAGCACAGGATACCGGATTTTCCGCCGCCGCCCATTACGACAACAGTGTCGCCAGGCTTACAGATCTTTGCAGTCTGCGCAGGTGCACCAGCTACGTCCAGAACAGACAATGCCAGTTCTTTCGGCATATCTTTCGGCAGAATACCGAAAAGTCCAGACTGGAACAAAATAGCCTGACCTTTGATATCAACCTGGTCAATGTCAGCTCTCACTTCTTTGATCTCGTCAATCTTCAGCGGTGTCAGAGACAGGGATACCAGTGTTGCGATTTTATCGCCAACGCGCAGATCCCCTTTGTAGTTCGGTCCGATTTCCTTTACTTTACCGATTAGCATACCGCCGGAACCAGTCCAAGGATTCTTGTGTTTTCCTGTTTTTTCTACAATGCCCAGAATGATTTCCTTAATTTTTTCTACATCACCCTCCGCTCTCTTTTCAATTTCAGTAAAAGAAGCAGAGTCAATGTTCAGTGTGTGAACATCGATTAAAACCTCGTTATCATAAATCTCCATCGTATTGTCGATGATGTCAGCCGGCTGCGGAAGTGCTCCTTTCGGACTGATGACTCTGTGGGTGCCATAAAGGTCGCCTTTTTTGTAAGTTTTGCTTTCCATATATATCTCCTTTTTCATTATATTAACGTATTTGTGCAACGATCATTCTAATAAGCAAAAGTCGTGCCAAAACTAAAAACCCACTGTTACCAATGGGTTTGCAGTTTTTCCTGTTTAGTTTTTCTATTTTTCGAACCGTTTTGTGTTCATAAGCTTTTTATGCGAACCGTTTTGTGTTCGCTTGTGGTGAGAACTCATTTAAAGCTCATACTTTTTCTTCTTGCGCACCAGCTGTGTCTGGCTAATTCCAATAGCTTTAGCAACTTTTCTGGTCGACCCGTACTTTTCACAGGCATGCTTGATAATGTTTTTTTCAAAGTTGTCTACCATCTTCTCCAAATCCATCACCTTTCCAGTCTCCTCCTGCATAGAAGCAAAGTCCAAGCTGCTGGTTTCAAAGACCTCCGCGTGAAGTTCTCGCATGACATCAAGAAGGGTAATCTGCTCTCCTTTTGCCGAAATCATCAGCCTCTGCACCATGTTTTCCAGTTCCCTGATATTACCCGGCCACTCGCACTGTTTCAGATATTCCACAGCATCGTCGTCTATCTTTCTTTGAATTTCAAACTTATCACTATATTTTTTAAGAAAATGGTTCACCAAAGCCGGAATGTCTCCGGAACGTTCCCTCAGATTTGGCACTTTAAGGCGCACTACGTTGAGTCTGTAGTAAAGGTCCCGACGAAAGCGCTGTTCTTCTATCATATCCTCAAGATCCCGGTTGGTCGCCGACAGAATTCTCACATTGGTCTTAATTGGCGTAGTGCCACCGACCCTGAAAAACTCACCATCCTGAATGACACGAAGCAGCTTTGCCTGCATGTCCGCCTGCAGTTCGCCGATCTCATCCAGAAAAATATCCCCATTATCCGCAAGCTCAAAAAAGCCTTTTTTCCCCGCAGCGTTAGCGCCAGTAAAGGCCCCTTTCTCGTATCCAAAGAATTCAGATTCTATCAGGGTTGGGGAAATTGATGCGCAGTTCACTTTGATAAAGGGCTGCATCTTCCGGTTACTGTTTTTGTGAATGATATTGGCAACTTTTTCTTTACCAACGCCGGTATCTCCTGTAATCAGCACGTTACAGTCGTATTTTGAAACGGTCAGAATCTCGTCCAAAACGCTTGCCATGGCTCTGCTTTCACATACAAAATCCTCCAGCAAAGTCTGTCTCATCCCGGAGACCTCCATTAGACGTGTCTGCCTGTTAATCGGATAGGATGGGTCGTCGTCCACACTTCTGTCCGTAGTTTCAGCCTTTTCGATATACGGCACCATATCCTTGACAATTTCAATATCGAATTCATCATAGGCCTCCAAATAGCCGTCAGCACATCTGATATCCAGCTGTCTGGAGATAGATTCCGTGATATAAAGGGCGATATTATAATTGTTAATCAGGTTCGCAAATACAACAGTTCCACCGCTTTTTGTAGCAAGAATATTGATTGTTTCCGCTCCCGGAATGTCCGCACAGTTAATAGATAAATCAAATAGCGAATCCGCCTGCAGACCGGAAAGACACTCCATCGGCTTTAAAATATCCACATAATGAACTTTAGTAAATACTTTTGCAATCAAATCGTCAATGGACTTTCCACACAGCACTGCGTCGGTTTTTTTGTCCAGTAAACACACAACCTCTGCATCTTCGCGCGCCACTTTACGTACCGCATAGCCAAAGAGCAAATTAGACAAAAGATTGTTTCCTACGATAAGAAATTTTCGTTTGCCAACCGCCGTATTACTGATTCTGTAAAGGGTTCCCGACTCATTAAATGCAAAAAGCAGCAGGTTAATCGGAATCCCTACAGGTCTTCGAACCAGCGGTACTTCATCATATAAAATAGCGTAGCCCTCTACCTCTATTTGCCCAAAAGCTTTATCTATAGACAGAATTTTATCTATATAGATTGGCACCGATGCCAAAGATGCATTGCAGACAACCTCTTCCCCGGGCACAAAATTTTTTTTGTTGTCGTATTCAGGTCCAATTTCTGACACTGTACCATACACCAGTCCGCCTGTATCCGTCACTGGATTGTGCAGCTTGCCACGTCTGATTACAATGTCCATTATTTTCTGCTTGATTCGCTGGTCGTTGTCATTGGCTTCCAGACAAATTTGTTTAAAGCTGGTTCCCTCTATATGAATTCGCTTAATATCCACCCTAATTTCTGCCGGCGACAGCTTACGTCCGTTGTCAAGTCGCCATGCCGAAGTCGGCAAAACATGCTGTGGCTCCAATACACGATTGGTTCCATAATTATGGGTCATTTTCGATTCACTCCTTTTTCATGCGAACCCATTTCGGTTCATTTCCTTTGTAATTTCAATAATAACCCATTGGCACATAATTTGCAATTATTATTTACAGATAATCTTTTTGGTTATATAATAAAAGTAACTTTTTTACATGATAAGGAGAATTAAAATGGAAGAGAAAATCACATCATTAATCAGAGTCAGAATGTCCGCTAAAGATGCTCACTACGGTGGAGAGCTGGTTGACGGCGCACATATGGTTCACCTGTTCGGCGATGTTGCTACTGAACTGTTAATCAAGCTAGACGGAGATGAAGGTCTGTTCTGCGCTTACGACAACGTAGAATTCTTAGCTCCTACTTACGCTGGAGACTACATCGAAGCTTACGGCGAAATCACTAAAATCGGAAACACTTCCAGAAAGATGACTTTCGAAGCAAGAAAAGTTATCGTTTCCAGAAAAGACATCAACGCTTCCGCTGCTGATTTCTTAGAAGAACCAATCGTAGTTGCAAGAGCTACTGGTACTTGCGTAACTCCGAAAGATTTCAAGAGAAAATAAGTTTTTTGCAAAAACTTCCCCTTGCCATTCTGTTGGCGAGGGGTTTTCTTTTGCACTTTTACCGGAAAGTAAGAAGGTGCAAAGCATACCATAGTTCGGCTAGCGCAAACAATGTACTGCATCACAATCCCGTTCCCACTTGTAAGGAGAACGCCCCAACTTTACAAGTCGGGGCGTTTAGGAAAATGTTTATTAGAATTATTATCTAGCATGATAATGGGTGTGGAGCAGGTGGTGTGCCTTCTCACTGCCCGGCTTCTCCAGATAAGTCTTATACAGTTCCTTGATGACAGGATTCTTGTGAGACTTTCTTACGAAGCTTTCGTGATCGCTCTTGTACAGCGCTTTTGCTCTCTCCGCGCCTAAATCCATCCAGTTGCGAACAGAAGAAGGCTGCTGCGGCTGACCGCCGCCGTTGACACATCCGCCCGGACAAGCCATGACTTCTACAAAATCAAAATGCTCACCCGCCTGGATTCTTTCCATCAAAGCCCTCGCATTGCCAAGACCATGAGCTGCGGCCGCTTTAATCGTTACATCGCCAATCTGCAGCTCTACTTCTTTAATTCCTTTTTCTTTTCCGCGTACATCCATGTAATCGATAGAATCAGAACTTTCACCCGTGATAATATCTGCAACAGTACGCAGCGCTGCTTCCATGACACCACCAGTCGCGCCGAAAATCGTGGCAGCACCGGTGGAAACGCCCAGCGGATTGTCAAAATCGCCGTCAGGAAGCGCCGGAAAGTCGATACCAAATGCCTGAATTGCCTTGGCAAGTTCTCTGGTAGTCAGCACCAAATCTACATCAGGATAGCCTGTTGCTGCAAGTTCTTCTCGCTGTGCCTCAAATTTCTTCGCCGTACAAGGCATAATAGAAACAACTGCAATATTAGCAGGATCAATACCAGCCTTCTCCGCATAATAAGATTTGATCATCGCACCAAGCATTTCGTGCGGAGATTTGCACGAAGAAAGGTTATCCAACATATCCGGGAAGAAATGCTCGCAGAACTTAATCCAGCCCGGTGAGCAAGAAGTAATCAATGGCAGTTTTCCGCCGTTCTGCAGACGATTGAGAAGTTCGGTGCCTTCTTCCATAATCGTAAGGTCAGCGCCAGTATCCGTATCAAACACTTTATCAAACCCGATCATGCGCAGTGCAGTTACCATCTTTCCTGTTACATCTATGCCCAGCGGCATATCAAATTCTTCACCGAGAGCCGCTCTAACAGCTGGCGCAGTCTGAACCACGACATGCTTTGTCGAATCTTTCATAATCTCCCAAAGTTCGTCAAGGCTGGAATGCTCCTGCAGCGCACCGGTTGGGCAAACGTTAATGCACTGTCCACAGTTGACACATTTAGATTCGTCAATCGGACGATTGAATGTTGTGCTAACAACCGTGCCGAAACCTCTGTTGATGACATCAATTGCGCCAACTGTCTGTACATTGTGGCAGACACTGATACATCTTCTACATAAAATACACCGATTCGGGTCACGCATGATGGAAATACCGTTGTCGATATCCATAACCTGATTGGCTGTCACCACTTCCTGATTCTTTGCATAATTGGCAAACTCTGTATCCATGGTGTTAGCCAAAGTCTTTAGTTCGCATCCCGTAGAACCTCTATTGCAGCTCTGGCACATAGCAGGATGATTGGACAGAATCAACTCCAAATTCTTTTTTCTAAAGTTGAGAATGTCCGGCGTATGGGTTTTGACCACCATACCCTCCGCAACCTTCTGCACGCAGGAAGCCTGCCAGTTCTTTGCACCTTCCACTTCGACAAGGCACATACGGCAACAACCGATTTCGCAGACGTCCTTCAAAAAACACAAGGTAGGAATTTTGATGTTGACCTGTTTTGCCGCCTGTAATATCGTGTAATCCTCTGGCACGTTGACATCCATGCCGTCTATGGTTAATTGTACTCTTTTCTTATTCTTCATCACTTCGCCCTCCAGTTTATGCGTTCTTCATGATAGCCTTAAACGGACATTTTTCCATGCAGACGCCGCATTTGAGACATTTTTCATTGTCGATGACGTAAGGTGTTGTCTTGCTGCCAGAAATACACTGCGCAGGACAGTTTCTCGCGCAAAGACCACAATGCTTACAAAGTTCATCATGCACCACGAACCGCAGCATCGATACGCATACGCCAGCCGGACATTTTTTGTCTACCACGTGGGCTTCATACTCATCGCGGAAATATTTCAGCGTAGACAGTACCGGGTTCGGCGCCGTCTGACCCAGACCGCAAAGTGCACCCTTCTTGATGTTTTTCGCCAGATATTCCAGTTCGTCCAGATCTTCCAACGTACCTTTTCCATCGGTAATCTTCGTCAGAATTTCCAGCATTCTCTTCGTACCGATCCGGCATGGAGGACATTTTCCGCAGGATTCGTCTACGGTAAATTCCAGATAGAATTTTGCGATATCCACCATACAGGTATCCTCGTCCATGACGATCATACCGCCGGAACCCATCATGGACTGCAGCTCGATCAGAGAGTCATAGTCGATTGGGCTATCAAGGAATTCTGCCGGAATACAGCCACCGGAAGGTCCACCGGTCTGCACTGCCTTAAATTTCTTTCCGTTTGGAATGCCGCCGCCGATTTCGTAAATGATTTCACGCAGCGTCGTACCCATCGGGACTTCTACAAGTCCTGTATTGTTGATCTTTCCGCCAAGGGCAAAGACTTTGGTGCCGTGGGATTTCTCCGTACCGATGCCGGCAAACCAATCTGCGCCTTTGATGATAATCTGCGGAATATTAGAAAGCGTTTCCACGTTATTGATAATGGTCGGCTTTGCAAAGAGACCTTCTACTGCCGGGAATGGCGGTTTCAGTCTTGGTTCGCCGCGGTTTCCTTCGATGGAAGTCAAAAGCGCAGTTTCTTCACCACATACAAAAGCGCCAGCACCCAATCTGATATCTAAATCGAATTTAAATTTCAGACCCAGTACATTATCTCCTAAAAGACCATATTCTCTCGCCTGCTCGATGGCAAGGGCCAGTCTCTGTACTGCAATTGGATATTCCGCACGAACATATACATAGCCCTGGGACGCGCCGATGGCATATCCTGCGATTGCCATTGCTTCAATGACGGCATGGGGATCGCCTTCCAGAACAGATCTATCCATGAATGCGCCCGGGTCGCCCTCGTCAGCGTTACATACCACATACTTTTCCTTTTCCTGCTGATCTGCAGCAAACTGCCACTTGACGCCAGTCGGAAAACCGCCGCCGCCTCTGCCGCGCAGCCCTGCGTCTTTCATCGTCTTGATGACGTCTTCCGGCTCCATCTCTGTCAGCACCTTTGCCAACGCTTCATATCCGCCGTAAGCGATATATTCGTCGATGTTTTCTGGATCGATTCTGCCGCAGTTTCTCAGAGAAATACGCATCTGCTTAGAAAAGAAATCAAGTTCATTTTCTGATTTCAAACGTTCTACGACTCTGCCATTTTTGATGTGAGCTTCCCAGATTTCGTTGATGTCATCCGGCGTTACGTTGGTGTACATGACGTTTTCCGGATAAACCATCAAAATCGGACCCTCCGCACAAAGACCAAAACATCCCGTCTGCACGATATGCACACGATCATGCAGCCCGTCTCTGTCCATCAGTTCATTGAGTTTTTCCCGATTTTTAATTGCGCCTGATGAAGTACAGCCTGTACCGCAGCAGGTCATTATGTAAATTCTGTTATCATCGTTTCCGATTCTGTTGCCAAAAGACTGCAGTGTTGTATCTTTAATCTTCTGGATATCTTTGATTGTCTTAACCATCGTTTCCTCCCGTTATTCCATAAACTCATACTGATTCATGATTTCGTCTACCTGTTCCGGGGTCAGTCTTCCGTAAACCTCATCGTTGATGGTGACGACAGGCGCCAGACCGCAAGCGCCAATACACCGGCAGGAATCCAGGGAGAATTTACCGTCCGGCGTACATTCTCCAACATCAATGGAAAGCCGTTCCAGGAATTTTCCCAAAATGTCTCCAGCACCTTTTACGTAACACGCCGTTCCCATACAGACATTAATTTTGTACTTTCCCTTCTTTTTCAAGGAAAATTGGGAATAAAATGTTACGACGCCGTAAACCTTCGCCATGGAAACGCCCAGCCCGTCGGCAATTCGCTCCTGCACCTCATACGGCAGATAGCCAAAGACCTCCTGCGCCTCATGGAGGATTGGAATCAGCGCGCCTCGCTCATCTTTATGCTTTTCGATGATTTCGTCAAGCTGCGCAAACTTTGCAGTCATTTCTTTGCAGTTACACATGTTTTTCTCCTTCGAAAATGATAGATATAGATATAGATATAGATATAATTCCATAAGATGGCAACCACCCGTTAAATTTTTAACCCGAATTGGTTAATTTTTTAACCTTTACCATCGTTTTCATTTTATAACAAATTTTCTGATTTGTCAACTTTTCGTCAGATAAAAAATAAAAGATTTTATGACATTAAAGTAAGATTTGTGAATTTACCACAAAATCCAAATATATGTGCAACGAATTTTATGGGTTTTATCATAACAAAAAACGCAGCACGCCGAACCTGCCGTTCGGCGTGCTGCATCAATTCTCTACAAAACTGCTGCCTATGTTCAATAAACAAATTGTATCAAGTCTATTACTTTTCCACCTGAGATATATACGTACACCACTTGATTTCCACTTCTGTAAACCCACTCTTTAATGCCGTAGTAAGTCGCTTTGCTGACAGGCTTCCCCCAAGTTGTCAAGAGCGCCTGCTTACTGGTCATGCCGACATATAATTTATTCCCAAAATACACCATATCGCTATAAGAATCCAATTTCTGCCCGCGCGAATTATATAACGATGCACTTATTTTTGTGCCAGCAGCATGGGTGCCGATATATACCTTAGTCTTCAGCAATTTCTTCGATTGATTAATTTTTTTCTTATATGTCTTTCCACCAATCTTTATTTTTATCATATCGCCTGCAGAAACATTTGAACACTCCACATACGCATATTTTGATGATTTATATACATATTTATAAATCTCAAGATTGGCAGACTTTCTTTTTTTCACCGTCTTTGTGATACTGGTACTGCTTCCGTAATCATTTGTTACAGTAATCTTGATTTTCTTTCCAAATTTCTGCTTCGGAATTTTCAATTCAAATTCACCGCTTCGTTTATCAGCAACAGTTTTGTAGGTTTTGCCATCTAACACTGTCTTTACCGTTGCGCCCAGCGCTGCTTCGCCGACAATCGTACTCGTTTTATCGTAGATATTATTGACCTTAATATAAACTTCTGCATTTTCAACAGTTCCTTCTGTTGTAATTACCTTTCCGGAATCATCTTCCGCCGTGATAATTATCTTTTCGCCCAACTTTTGCTGCGGATAAGGGGCATCCAGCGCAACAGTAATTTCATCATCAATAATTTTACACGGGTATGTTTCGCCGCCTACCGTAACTGTTGCTTTTACAATTTTCTCATCGGGGAGTTTACTGATAAATGCCCCCATTCCTTTTCTTTCTGCAATAACAAGAAAGAACTCCGTACTGCTCTGCCCCACATTGACAGTTACAGTCGTAGATACCTCACCAAAAGTTTTCGAGCCGACTGTCTTTACAGTAATAATGGCAGTCCCCGGCGCCTTTGCCCGAATCACTCCGTCGGCGTCTACTGTCGCTACAGCAGGATTATCCGACGTATAAGAAAAGCCTGTACCATCTCCCGAAGCCTTCGCCTTTATTTGCACCGGATCACTTTTCGGAAACAAATCAAATGTATTTTCTTTAATTGTGATTTCCTGTTCTTTCGGTGCAATTTCAAAGTATCTGGTAATCGTGCCGTGAAATTTGCCTCTCCCTATAATATCTACTCGAGCCGTACCAACTTCTATATTATTAGAGTATTTAAGAACATAATCACTAAGCTCGCTCAATTTCTTTCCTTGATAAGTTACAATGATTGGCTCGGCATTTTGGCGCTTACCGTTATAAACTTTTTTAGGTTCGTATTGCACTTCAGCTTTTGCGATGTTGATACGTGTCTCATAACGATAATTCACTTTTCCAGAAAATCCTCCGATACCGCGAATTTCAATATAGCCACAGGTTTCTTCATCAGTATAATTACCAACAGTATAGTCTTTTCCTTCTTCTAAAAGCATTTTCCCATAGGTAATGGTAAATTGCGGCCGCTCTCCCTTTTCTGTGAATTCCGGAAAGTTAAACTTGCAATAAGTTCCGATTGATCTCGGGTAAATGTCTAGCTCACTACGCAGTTCTCCACAGTAATCATTAATTCCTTTAGCAATAACCTCCATTTTGCCCGGCATCACATTGTTTCTATACTCCAGTGTATAATCAACACCTTCCGTCAATCTGTGATTCGCCACCCATACTTCTACTTTGTTCGCAATCAGCTCTTCCCCTGTATACGTAAAAGTCGATGGATCTGTACGCATAAATGAATCCCTGGATATATCTATCTTCTGCACTTCTTCCTGTCCAGGGGACTGTGTCTCATCCCCTGCATCTTCTGCAAAAATACCCGCAGGGAAACTGCAAAGCAGCATCATCAAAGATAATACAATCACAATGGCTCGTTTCATTTCATTCTTCCTTTCTTTCGCTGTGTCTTATTACTTATTATTATATTCCAGCCAATCACATCTGTAAAGCCCCCACTGTTTTTTATAGAAAATACTCAATAAATGAAAAGGGATTGTCACTCAAGTAGCTACATGATATAATACAATTAAAAAGACGATTAATTATTATAAATATGGAGGAATCAACATGATGAAAAAGAAAATCTTTGTAATTTTTCTTTCACTTGCACTGATTGTTGCATGCATTCCAGGTAATATGCTCCTATCTTATGCTGATTTTAGTCCTGCCTACGATTACGATTACGATGATGATGAATTAGGTGGCGACGATTACGAAATCGAATTTATTGACGCAACCGAAGAAAAAGGACAGTTATTTGTTTATTGGGTACCTAAGCACGGATTCAACGAGTACGATGTACTCCACTACGAGGTTTCTGTCAAATATCCTGAAAGCGATGAGTTTGTATTTCTTAAAAAAATTGCCAGTGATGACGAAGAATATCAGTACTGGGTCCCAGTTGAGGTTGAAGACGAATATGGCGATGATGAAGACGGATGGGCAGAAATGGATGCTTACGGATTTGACTTTCCAGTTACCAAAAGAGGGTATTACGAATTCAGAGTCCGCGCCTGCTACAGGGACGACTGGGAAGAAGGAGAATTCTACACAGAGTGGGTCACCGGCGGCGGTCTATACCTGAATATGAAAAAGCCCGTCGTAAAAACGAAAACTTTAAGTTCTACAGAAGTACTTCTATCTTGGGATCCTGTTGAGGGCGCATCCGATTATATCGTTTACCGCGCAAAGAGCTTAAAAGGTAAATATTACGAAATGGGAACTGTGAATGAATTTTTTCCTGGAGAGGAAGTCTCCACATACTGGATTGACGAAGGTCTTCCTAACAGAACATACTATTACTATGTAGTACCCGCTGCAAAGTATGTCGGATTTTTGCACCATGGAACTCCTTCCAAAACGGTAACAGGAACCACTGGCGTCTTAAAATCTAAAATCAGCAGCATCTCTTCTTCCGCAAAGAAAGTAACCATTCGCTGGAAGAAGGACGTGACTGCCAGCGGCTATGAAATTTACAGATCTACCAGCCCATCCAGTGGCTACAAAAAAATAACCACCATCAAGAGTAGTTCCAAAACTAGCTATACAGATACCAAAAAAGCCCCTGGAAAAAAATATTACTATAAAGTGCGCGCGTATAAGATAATCGATGGCAAAAAAATAACAGGACCTTACAGCAATCGAAAATCTATTACCGTTAAAAAATAACTATGTCTTATCGCGGAGTGCACCGAAAATTTCGGCGCACTCTGTTGCGATTACAGACAAAAACTCGTTTTATGCTGCTTGCGCTGGCCTCCTTCACACTTTTGTCTCCAAAGGCCGCGTAAAAATGCCGAAACGGCTGAAATCTTTTCAGCCGCCCCAGCATTTTTCATAGCGTTCTACATTTTATTTCTCGTTATGCAAAAGCTTATGCTCTTTTCCTTTCAAGATACCATCATACAGGCTCAGTGCCACCGGGTTCTGATCTGATGACTTAATCTGGGAACGGCTGTCAAAACGATAAAGTCCCGCCTGTCTTGCCGCACTGTTGGTAGTTTCCTGACCGTTGGAAACCGGCTGACCGCCGCCGTTTACACAGCCGCCAGGACAAGTCATAACCTCAATGAAGTCATATTTCACATTACCTGCTTCCATCTCATCAAGAATCTTGCTTGCATTGCCAAGACCGTTTATGATAGCAATTCTTACATCCTTGCCATCAAGGCTCACCGTCGCTTCCTTAATAGCGTCATTGCCGCGAACGCCAGAGAACTTGATTTCATCCAGTTCTTCCGGTCTGCTGCTCTTTGTCAGATAACGAAGCACCGCTTCTGTTACGCCTCCTGTGTTTCCGAAGATTGCACCTGCACCGGAGGACATTCCAAACGGCATATCGAGAGCTTCCGGTGTGATTTCAGCCATGTTGATACCAGTGGATTTAATCATGCTGGCAATCTCGGTTGTAGTCAGAACGTAATCCACATTCTGTTCGCCATCGGTGAAATGTTCCGGACGGATAATTTCACCTTTCTTCGCAGTACAAGGCATGATAGAAACCACAACAGTTCTTCTGGAATCCTCCGCCTTCTTCATTCTTGCCTCTTCCTTAATCAGCGCCCCAAACATCTGCTGCGGAGAGCGACAGGTAGAAATATGTTTTGCAAACTGCGGATATTTGTCCTCACAGAACTTCACCCATGCCGGACAGCAAGAAGTGAACAACGGCAGATTTTCGCCGGATTTCAGTCGCTCTACAAACTCGCCTGCTTCTTCGATGACCGTCAGGTCAGCACCGAAGTCTGTATCGTAAACCTCTTCAAAGCCGATATAACGCATTGCAGCTGCCAGATGTCCCAGCGCATTGACGCCTTTTTCCATGCCAAAAGCTTCACCAACTGCCACACGAACTGCCGGCGCAATCTGTGCAACAACGCGTACATTCTTGTCCTCCAATAACTGCCAAACTGGTTCTGTATCAGACTTAATGGTGATTGCGCCGGTCGGACAAACCACGCGGCACTGTCCGCAGCCAACACAATTGGTTTCGTTTAAATCTCGCATAAACGGTGTTGTCATCAGCATGTTGGAGCCTCTGTTTGTGAAACCCAGAACACCGACTCCCTCTACTTCGTGGCACATACGCACGCAGTCACCGCAGAGAATACACTTATTTGCATCCCGCACAACACAAGGAGATGTGGTATCCATCGGATACTGCTCTCTATAATTCTCAAAACGAATGTCAGTTACGCCCAGACGGTTTGCCAGATTCTGCAGATCGCAGACACCGTTTGCAGCACAGGTTGTGCAGTCTCTGCAGTGAGCAGCAAGCAACAGCTCGATGACCATCTTTCTGTGGTGCTGAATTTTACGGGTATGTGTAAAAATTTTCATGCCATCTCTGGGTCTTTCGGAACAAGAAGCAAAGACTTTTCCCTTGTCATCCTCCACTACACACAGACGACAGGCGCCGTGGGTAGAAAGCTCGGAGTGATAACAGAAAGTAGGGATGTCAATGCCTGCGTTACGAATGACCGTCAGGACATTTTTTTCATCTGTAAATTCTACTTTTCTATTGTTGATTGTCATAAATCCCATGATTTTTCTTCCTCCTACCACTCGATATGAATTGCATCAAACGCACAGTCAGACAGACATGCGCCGCACTTGATACAAGTCTCAGTGTCAATATGATATGCTTTTCTAATCTGACCGGAAATCGCACCTGCCGGGCAGTTTCTTGCACACTTGCTGCAGCCCTTGCACTTATCAGGGTCAATAATAAATTTCTGCAGCGCAGTACAGTTTCTGGAAATACATTTCTTTTCCA
This sequence comes from Anaerotruncus sp. 80, assembly GCF_009936115.1. Classification (NCBI taxonomy): domain Bacteria; kingdom Bacillati; phylum Bacillota; class Clostridia; order Eubacteriales; family Oscillospiraceae; genus Anaerotruncus; species Anaerotruncus sp. 80. Next base: position 26,473 of record NZ_QWES01000016.1, on the reverse strand, counting down.
GCACGTGCTGCTCATATTCTTCACGGAAGAATTTCAGCGTACTCATAACAGGCTGTGCCGCGCACTTTCCAAGACCGCAAAGTGCTGTATCCGTAATAGTTTCCGCCAGTTCTTCCAGCATGTCGAGATCTTCCAGTGTTCCCTTGCCGCCAACGATTCTCTCTAAGATTTCCAGCATACGCTTGGTGCCTTCACGACATGGAACGCACTTACCGCAGCTTTCGTTCTGGGTAAAGTTCATGAAGAAACGGGATACCTCTACCATACAGGTATTTTCATCCATGACTACCATACCGCCGGAACCGATCATCGCGCCGATTTTCTTCAGGGAGTCAAAGTCCAGCTTCATGTCCAGATGTTCTTCCGTCAAACAACCGCCGGACGGACCGCCAATCTGTACCGCCTTAAACTTTTTATCGTCCTTAATGCCGCCGCCGATATCAAAGATAACTTCGCGCAAAGTGGTTCCCATCGGCACCTCAATCAGCCCTGTATGTTTTACGCTTCCGGTCAGGGCGAACGCCTTTGTTCCGGAGTTATTTTCTGTTCCAATGCTTGCAAAAGCCTCAGCGCCGTCTGCGATAATCATCGGCACGTTGGCATAGGTTTCTACGTTGTTCAAAACAGTCGGCTTGTCAAAGAGCCCCTGTTCTACTGTTCTAGGAGGTTTTACTCTCGGCATACCGCGGTTTCCTTCGATGGAGGAGGTCAAAGCACTTCCTTCACCACATACAAAAGCGCCGGCACCTCTGTTGATATGTAACTTAAAGCTGAAATCTGTGCCCATAATATGGTCGCCCAGAAGTCCTGCTTCTTCCGCCTGTGCAATAGCATTTTTCAGACGGCTGATTGCCAGAGGATATTCTGCACGAACGTAGATATAACCTTCATCAGAGCCTACAGCGTAAGCTGCCAGCGCCATACCTTCGATCATCTTGTGCGGGTCGCCTTCCATGATACTTCTGTCCATAAATGCGCCCGGATCGCCTTCGTCACCGTTACAGACAACGTAACGTTTCTTCTCTTCCTGTCTAGCAACCTGGGTCCACTTTTTGCCCGTCGGGAAACCTGCACCGCCTCTGCCGCGAAGACCTGCCGCCAGCACCTCATCGATGACCTGCTGCGGGCTCATTTCAAATAAAGCCTTCTCCAAAGCCGTGTAGCCGCCGATCGCAATGTATTCCTGAATATGTTCGGCATCGATGGAACCGCAGTTTTTCAGTACGCTTCTGTGCTGCTTTTCGTAGAAATGGATTTCATCCTGCTTTGGACATTCCTTACCATCCTGCTGGAACACCAGTCTGGTAATCAGTTCCCCTCTTTCGATGGTTCTGTGGAAAATCTCTTCGCAGTCAGCAAGCTTCACCTTAGTGTAAAGGATATCCTGTGGCTCAATTTTCATCAGAGGACCCATTTCGCAGAAACCGTGACAGCCGCTCTTGCGAACTACAACGTCTCCATCACCATGAACAACCTCCGGTTCAAATACTACCTCCACATCTGGATTCTGTGCAACCAGCTCACACATCTTATCGTAAATCTCTGCAGAACCTCCTGCGATACAGCCGGTGCCCGCACAGATTAAAATTCTGCACTTATTGCTTTCTATTTCTTTCTTCGAAGCCTCACGAACTTTAGCGAGAGACTGTCTGTCTGTAATTTTATTCATGTTACACTCCTCTCAATTCGCGAACTAAATCAATCGCCTTTTCCGGCGTCATTGCCGGATACACCTTATCATTGACCGTTAATACCGGTGCAAGACCACATGCTCCCAGGCAGGATACGGTTTCCAAGGTAAACAGCATGTCTTCTGTAGTCTGCTTTCCCTTAAAAAGCCCTAGCTCACTGTACAGCGCTTCCAGAATTGGAATGGACTTGCGCACATGACAGGCAGTTCCGTCACAGACTTTAATCAAATATTTGCCCTTTGGCTCAAATGAGAAGTTCTCATAAAAAGTCGCTACACTGTAGGCCTGGGACTCCGGTATGTTCAGCTTACCTGCAACATAACTGAGTAGCTCCGGCGGAAGGTAGCGATACTCTTCTTGTATCTCCTGTATAATTGGAATTAGGTCCTTTTGGGTTCGCCCATGGGACGCTATGATCTCATCGGTTTTGTCATAATACTCTTTTTCCAGCATGTTTGTTGTACACCTCGCATCAATGCCTTGTTCGGCAAAAACGACGCCTTTTCCTTTCTATCTTTTTGTTATGCTTTCATTCTATTGGTTTGATATTTGCTTGTCAACAGGCAAACGCGAAATTATCCAAAAAAATATATAAAAATGCGTAAAAAGAACAAAAACTGCTACTTTTTAGCAGCAGTTTTTGGGTAATAATCCTATTTTATTGTAATATGCACTGTTATCTTACTGCAGGCTTTCTGCAATCGTATCAGCCAGCTGTTCCAGCTGTGCATAAGTATCTTCGTTCAAGGAAGAAGCCACAGTCAGCCCTTCGTTTAAAAGGGTCGTGTTCTTCATCTTGCTGACAGCTTCGATCATCTTTGGACCTGCCTGCGGTGCCCATGTGCCGTTGCAAACCGTGGCCACAGTTCGGTTCTGCAGGTTCAGCGCCGCCATGTCCTCCAGGAAATTTGCCATAACCGGGAACACATTCAGGTTATATGTAACGGAAAACAGCGCCAGATGGCTGTACTTAAATGCCTCTGCGATTAGATAGGATACGTGAGTGCAGGACACATCGTAAAGCGCTACGTTAGCAATGCCTTTTTCGCACAGCTTTGTTGCCAGAATATTAGCTGCCGCCTCTGTATTCCCATACATGGAAGCATAAGCGATCATCACGCCCTTTTCTTCCGGCGTATAAGTGGACCACTTGTTATATTTGTCCAGAATGTAGTCAAAATCCTGTCTCCAAACCGGTCCGTGGAGCGGGCAGATATATTTAATATCCAGACCAGCCGCTTTTTTCAGTAGGTTCTGCACGTTGGCTCCAAACTTGCCGACGATATTGGTGTAGTATCTTCTGGCATCGTCCAGCCAGTCTCTATCGAAGTTCACTTCATCTGCAAAGAGTTTACCATCCAGAGATCCAAAAGATCCAAACGCATCAGCAGCAAAGAGCACACCGTTTGTCGTATCGAAGGATACCATCGCCTCAGGCCAGTGCACCATCGGCGCCATAACGAAAGTCACCTGATGTTTTCCAAAGGACTTCACGTCGCCTTCTTTCACGGTTTCCACATTGTCTGTATGGAATCTGAACTGTCTCATAAAGTCAGCTGCCTTGACACTGCAGATAATCTTTACATCCGGATATCTGAGAAGAATCTCCTCAATAGATGCACCATGGTCCGGCTCCATATGGTTGATCACCATGTAATCCAGTTTTTTTCCGTCTAATACATATTCAATATTGTCCAGGAACTGTCTGCAGACAGACCAGTCCGCTGTATCAAACAGAACCGTCTGCTCATCCATCAGCAAATAGGAATTGTAAGAAGTTCCTCTCGGAATCGGATGAATATTTTCAAATAAATTTAATCTCTTGTCGTTTGCTCCAACCCAGTAGAGATCATCTGTTACCTTTCTAACACAATGCATAATCACTCATTCCTCCTTTATCACTCTAATCGTTATCATTTTACCACAGAGTTCTTCAATGTCAAACACTGTTGAGATTTTTCGTATCATGAAAAATCTCAGCAAAAGTATAAAAATCTTTAATAGTTCCTTTATACCCTCTTTCTTTCAGCTTAAAAGATACTCAGTTCCCATTCTTTGCTCAGTGCTTCCAGCATTTTAATCCCGGCAACGCTGTTGCCTTTGCGATCCAAGGCAGGTGAATAGATTCCGATTCCCATGCGATTCGGGCAGTCCGCCATAATACCACCGCCAACGCCGCTCTTTGCAGGAATGCCTACTGTCGTTGCAAATTCGCCGGAGCCATCGTACATACCGCTGGTAATCAGTACTGCATTGAGAAAACGAGCATCAGCTTTTGGAATAATCTGCTCTCCCTGACGATTCTTTCCGTGATTCGCAAGCATCAGCGCGATATTTGCAAGGTCCCGGCAGTTGACTTTCATCGAACACATAGCAAAATACACATCTAAAAGTTCATCTACACTGCCGTAAATCATGCCGGAATTTTTCAGAAGATAGCCCAGCGCCCGGTTCTTGTTTCCCGTTTCCCGCTCTGAGCGGTAGACCTCTCTGTCGATTTCCAGATCCGGGTTTCCCGTAATTTTTTTAGAAAACTCCATCAGACGGCGGAATCGCTCTTCATTATCCTTCGCCTTTACCATGCCGCAGACTGCAATCGCACCAATATTTACCATTGGATTGATATGCTCCTTCAAAATCACCGAATCACCGTAGTCAATGGCATTAAACGGTTTTCCCGTTGCTTCTACACCTACATGGGACTTCACCACATCAATACCATTGTCAATGGCGGCGAGCATGAGAAAAATGGTTTTGGCAATACTTTGAATGGTAAAATTCTTGTCCCAATCGCCTGCACAAAATTCTCCTTCTTTCATCGCTACATAAACGCCGATTTTCTCATTGTCAGCCTTAGCAAGTTCAGGAATATAGGAGGCAACCTGCCCTTCCAGGGTGTACCTTCTGCAGTCCTCCAGCACTGCATTTAAAACTTTTTCCATAATAAAATCCTCTCATTATCAAACGATCTCAATTTATTTCAAAAACTTTTTCAGAAATCTCAAGCTGTCCGGATAAGGTGCATAGCGCATCGGCATATCGATCAGCGTAGATTTTTTCAGCACACTCTTTTCATGGGTGAATGTCCTGAAGCTGTATTTTCCATGGTAACAGCCCATGCCGCTTGCTCCCACGCCGCCAAAAGGCATAGATGTGCTGACAAGGTGCATGATGGTATCGTTGACACAGCCGCCGCCAAAAGACAAATGGGTCATAAGATACCGCTCTCTTTCTTTTGACTTTGTAAAGAAATACAACGCCAGTGGCTTCGGGCGAGCCTCGATTTCCCGCTTTACCTCTGCCAGATCCGTAAAGGTCAGCACCGGCAGAATAGGTCCGAAGATTTCTTCCTGCATGGACAGGCTGTTCCAGTCAGCGTCATCCAGAATCACCGGTCCAATCTTGCAGCATCTGTCGTCTGCACCACCAAAGTAGTAAGGGGTTTCTCCCTCTAACATTGCGCCCAGTCTTAAAAAATGCTTTTCACTGATGATCTTACCATAATCCTTGCTTTCCAGCGGATATTGCCCATAGAGCGCTTCTATATTAGCAACCATTGCTGCAAGGAGTTTTTCCTTTATACTGCTGTGCACCAGCACGTAATCCGGCGCTACACAGGTCTGCCCGCAGTTTAAGAATTTGCCCCAGACAATACGCCGTGCTGCCATAGCAATATCGGCAGTTTCATCTACAATGCAGGGGCTTTTTCCGCCAAGCTCCAAGGTGACTGGACACAGATGCTTTGCTGCAGCTTCCATGACCTGCCGGCCCACTGTTTTTCCACCGGTAAAGAAGATATAGTCAAACTTTTCAGCAAGCAAATTCTCATTGGCCTGCCTGCCGCCAGTTACCGTGTACACATAACCTTCGCTGAAAGTCTCATGCAAGATCTTTTCGATGACTTTGGACGTTTCCGGTGAATATGCCGAAGGTTTTACGACTGCGCAGTTGCCTGCTGCCAGCGCACCGATCAGCGGCACCAGCGTAAGCTGCAGCGGATAATTCCACGGCGACATGATCAAAACAACACCGTAAGGGGCTTTGTAAATAATACTCTTTGCCGGAAAATTTGCCAGCGCCGTGCGCGCCCGCTTAGGTCTTGCCAGAGACGAGAGATGTCGCACCATATAGGTGATTTCGCTGTATACAATCCCAATCTCCGTTTCATAGGCTTCGTACCTGGATTTGCCCAGATCCGCATATAATGCCGCATAGAGTTCCTCTTCGTGACGTCTAAGATTCTCCCGAAGTCGCAAAAGTCCCCGCTGTCTATACTGCAGATTCCTACTAATACCCTCTCGAAAAAAAGTTCTCTGTTTTTCTAAAATCTCATATAATTCCATTTAATCCACCCGCTTCCCATCTGCTTTCGATATATCTGCCGCAATACTCTTCCAGCATGCAACAGTTTTCGAAAGCGTCTTTAAGAGTTTTTCCCACACATAACATGCCGTGACTTGCCATAATACATCCGTTATTTTCCCCTAAAGCCTCCAGCGTATGCGTCCAGAGTTCCTCGGTTCCCGGCAGTGCATAAGCTGCCAGCTTTACCGTCTTTCCAAATATTTCCTGCACTTTCACATCTTCTATGGGAACGTCTTTTCTTGCCGCCGCAAAAATAGCACAGTATTTGGAGTGGGTATGGATTACTGCGCCCACATCCCTTCGCACCCTGTAAATTTCCCCATGTAGTCCCTTCTCAGAAGTAGGTCTCAATGAACCTTCCCAGACAAGAGTTTCCAGATTTACCTTTACCATATCCTTCGGCTGAAGCCCTGCATAGTCCAGTCCCGAAGGCGTCACCAGCATAGAGCGTTCGTCCTGCCTCACAGACAGATTGCCATAAGTACCTTGGACGAGTCCAGTTTCCAAAAGTTTTTTCCCATAGACGACTAAATTCTCTCTGTACTCATGCTCCATGGTTCGCCCTTCCTTCCTGGGATTTCACAGCGTTTTCTGCCTTAGAATAATTCTGCAGATAATTCTCCCGCATGAAAACCGCCTCTTCTTCGGAAACAGGGACCGCACCGCCGAGTACCTGGGCTTTGAGTGCGACTTCTGCCTGTTTTTCCAAAACCTGCAGCGCAGTTACCGCTTCAAAAAGGCTGCGCCCCGTGCAGATGGTATAACGATCTTTTACAAAACAGCCTGCGGCATGCTGCAGCGCCGCTTTAATCTGGGGTTCCTCGTAAGGCAGCACTTCTGCTTTCGGACCTATAACCTGCGCCATATCATCGAGGGAAGCCTTAAGAGGTTTTTGTCCCTGTGCTGCCTGCCTGCAATAACGAGTATTGGAAAGCACGATTGCACAGACTTCACTGCCGCCCATAAGGATTGATCCTTCGACAGGATAGATCTGCCGAAGTGCGTCACCAGCATTTTCTCTAATCGTAAATGCGCCGGCAAGATCACCCTCAGTCTCGTAAAAAACGCCGTCCACCCTTACGAGGACTTTATACTTCGCCAGCTGACTATCATCTATCTGCGTCAGCATTTTGGCGTATTTATTTATCATTACAGCAATTTGCTTATTCACGGTTTGCCCTCTTATTCGTATTGATACTGCTGCCAAATACAAAAAATCTGTCATAAAGAAATTCGGTTATCAGGTTGATTAGCATAGTGCCAAAGAGTACAATATACTCGTTTATGCCGCCATCAGTCAGCACACTGCCCCACCAGGTGGACAGCGGTGTAAACACACAGTAAAAGCCGAATACCTTTGCCATGGCAAGAGGCACGTTGCCCGCCGATTTAAAGGTAAATTCCCGATTCAGCGTAAAGTTCCACAGTACTGATGCGATCAGCGCAATCAGATAACACGGCCAATACCTCCAGTGCAACAACTCATTGAGCAGTGTAAACACACCGGTCTGAATGACACCTGCCGATATGGAAAACAATACAAACTTTAACACCTGTAAACGATTTTCTTGCTTCGATAGTTTCTTCATCTCCTTCTCCACCCTTACTTTTAAAAAAATATACCGCAGCCATTGGCTACGGTAATATTATCTCAATAATTCAACCTAAAGTCAAGCCGGCTGCCTAATGCGTCCATGGCAAACGTGTCAGGCAGAAAATGTGGGGTCTTGCCTTGCTGTCATGGCCAAATTCGTTGACAAAAATAGAAATCCGTCAACGCTGGTTCAGCGCTTTAGAGCGGCTGCCCCTATTCTACCTCAAAGACTCTATTGTCCTTGTCGATATATCCGACAGACGCCTTGACTTTGAAAAATTTCTCAGCAAGAGCTGCCAGTTCCTGCGCCGCTTCCTCTACCTTGTCCTTATTCAGGTCTGTAAATCCATCGATCGGGAACAGCACATCACTGGTTTCCTCTGTGATCTTACCGATCTCGCTCTGTCTCCATGTCCAGCGGCGTGTTCTGACCTCGCCTGCGGAAACATATACGACTTCTCCCTCTTCCGGCTTTTCCATCTCGCCGTTTCCAAAAGGTATGAATGTATCTTCTGACTTAGAATGGCGCACCTCCAGCGCTTCATCGATGGTTGCCATATCATGCGCGCCAATCGGCAGATGATACTTAATCGATACAGCATTGCCCAAATCTACGATGGCGTTGATGTGTGGGAATCCCTTGCCCTTAGCAATGCGGTCAAGCAGTGCCTCTATGGAACACATATATCTGTTAGGGTTGATGCCCATTGCACGAAACGCTTCTCTGTAAGGAACGATATCGTCAGCATTCTTTACTTTAATTCCCTCAAAATCCTTCTCGCAGACTTCGATATTTGCCTGCAGCATTGCCTCAAGTTCCGGAATATCTTTGGTATTGTCCATGCCCTTTACTGCTACAATACCAAAATATCCATTAGGCAGAAGGTCAAATACTTCTTTTGCAATTTCAAATCTCATATTCTCTTGTCTCCTTTACATTTTTTGCCCCAGTAAAGTCTACAACTTCTCCTATTTTTTTAGTTTAACACAGTTCTGGAGTAAAGTACAAGAGTATATTTTACTTCTGCCACGGCAAACCTGTGAAATGCCATGGATATTGGATTTTCATACCTAATCCGTTTTTTTGCAAAAAAGGTACTAAGAATTAGGAGCTATTTTATATTAATTAAAAGATTTTTAGCAAATAAAACGGAATTTATCGTATTTTTCTGTTTTTCATGCGTCTATTCCCGTAAAAACTTGCCATCTTATGAAAGTCAACCCCTCAAATTCCATATAATGGATAGTACAATTCAAAGGTTTTAGTACCTTTTTTGTAAAAAACGACTAAAGGTACTAGTCCTACATTTCGTAGGAAGGGGATTCATGCATCTGCCGTGTTACCTCTGCTTGCCTTCTACGTTACTCCCAGGGTTCAATCCGAAGCACCAGTCCGCCAGGAATACCAGTCTCCATATTGGTCGGGTAAAGCCCCACGCGAAATTTCTGTTCGCCTGCCCGATAATACCAGATATAATAATTGAGCGGTTCCTGCCGTTTGGAAGCCTCCGTCATGCTGGCATAGTGATAGCCGCTGCTGCTTTGATTTGACTCTCCACTTCGTTTTTCACAAGCGCGCCATACGCTTTGCGCATAGCCGTCCACCAGTTCCTGGTTCATTTCTTCATCAATGTCAAAAAGGATACTATATGTACCATCCACTACTTCCAAACTCTCTTTTGCTGTACCACAAGGTCTCCCAAAGTCTTTGATTTCACACGCTTTTTCGATGACGTCAGTCCAGGCTGCGCAGCTTTTTTCCATTAAAATCTGTCCTTTTGTCTGCACTTGGGTTTTGCCTGAGCATGCTGTCACGAGAAACATCATCACCGCTGCAAAAGAAACTAGAGTGATTGTCCTTATTTTTACTTTCATTCCATACCGCCTCCTGCAAACAGTGTATGTGCGGACAAAAAAAACAGAACTCAAAATGAAGATATCTTACAAGCATGTATTTAAAATCCATGATACACTATCACTAATCAAAACCAGAAAGGATGGCTTTCCATGGAAAAAGAAACTAGAACAATCTGCTACGATACCGATTTAAAAATTGAAGCCTATCGCTTCGCACATATAAGGCAGCCCTTTCCCAATCACTTCCACGGTTACTATGTACTTGGAATTATCGCTGAGGGTTCGCGGAATATGACTGTCAAAAATATCGACTACTGTGCTCGCGCAGGTGATGTGATAGTCTTTTCTCCTTACCAGAATCACGCATGCCTGCCCGATGGCAACGCCGCTCTTTCCTATTATGGGCTCAACGTTTCCTCGAAAATCATGGAAGAAAGATGCCTAGAGCTAACCGGCAAAAAGTTTCTTCCTGCTTTCGTATCACCGCTGCTGCAGGACGAGGAACTTTACTCGTACATCTACCAGCTTAACCAGTTAATCTTTGAAGAAAGTAAGGAATTTCAGAAAGAGGAACTTTTCCTTTGCCTCATTGAACGTCTGCTCCGCCGTCATGGGTTTGTCCAAGAGGATGATTCGCAGAAAGACTGCGCTAATCCTAGCAGCATAGAAAAAGTCTGTAATTATATCGACGAAAATTTTGATCGGCACATTTCACTGAATGACCTATGCGATATTGCCTGTCAGAGCAAGTCCACCCTGCTGCGCACGTTTACCAGGGAAAAGGGAATCACACCCTATCGATATCTGGAAACGGTTCGGATTAACAAAGCCCGCCAACTTCTGGAGGACGGTTTAAATCCTGCTGAGGCTGCTCTCAACACAGGCTTTTCGGACCAAAGCCATTTCAATCGCTATTTCACCATGTTTACCGGTCTGACACCAGCCCTGTACCGTGATATCCTTCAAAAAAAATTAACAAGAAAGTGAGAATTTTGTCATGAATTTACAAGAAGAAAAATGTGTTATGATTATTGATGAGACGCTGCCCCTTGGCATTATTGCCAACACCGCAGCAATTTTGGGAATTACTCTGGGCAAAGAACTGCCTGAGGTCGTTGGCTGTGATGTGACCGACAGTTCCGGCTCTTTACACAAAGGAATCATCGAATTTCCTGTTCCCATCCTTCGGGGAAACAAAAAAATTCTGCGAGAAATTCGAGAAAAACTCTGCAGACCGGAATTTTCCGACTTGCTGACAGTAGATTTTTCGGATTTGGCGCAGACCTGTAAAACCTATGAAGAATTCACTTTCAAGATGGGCAACACTGCCGAAAGCAACTTAAATTACATAGGGATTGCCATATGCGGATCCAAGAAAAAAGTCAATAAACTAGCAGGCAGTATTGCACTGCTTCGATAAAATAGATGCATAAAAAGGCAGAAACAGCAGTAATCTGCTGTTTCTGTTCGTGACCCTTCGTCAAGGTTTTTCTGCGGGTACACTCTAACCCTAATCGATATCTTTCACTGTTCATAAAGTTTTTATAAAAATTCCATAGAACTTTTATAAAAAAGTGTTAGATTTAAGAAAAAATGTGGTACAATAGACATAATTAAAAAATGAAATTCAAGGAGGATTTAACATTATGAAATGGGTATGTTCAGTTTGCGGATATGTTCACGAAGGCGACCAGCCACCTGAAAAATGTCCACAGTGCAAAGTTCCTGCAGACAAGTTCATCAAGCAGGAAGAAGGTAAAGTAGAATTTGCAGACAAGCACGTTGTAGGCGTTGCTCAGGGAGTTGACCAGGAAATCATCGACGGTCTTCGCGCTAACTTTGAAGGTGAATGTTCTGAGGTAGGCATGTACTTAGCAATGGCTAGAGTTGCTCACAGAGAAGGTTATCCGGAAATCGGTCTGTACTGGGAAAAGGCTGCTTGGGAAGAAGCTGAGCACGCTGCTAAATTTGCAGAACTGCTGGGCGAAGTTGTAACCGACTCCACTAAGAAGAATCTGGAAATGAGAGTAGAAGCTGAAGCTGGCGCTTGCGCTGGTAAAAAAGCTCTGGCTACTATGGCTAAACAGCAGAATCTGGATGCAATTCACGACACCGTACATGAAATGGCTAAGGATGAGGCAAGACACGGCGCTGCTTTCGAAGGTCTGTTAAAGAGATACTTCGGCTAAGCAAAATTGTTTAAAATTCAATGCTTAGAAAATAGAGGAAGCTTGGAAGGGCTTCCTTTTTTCGTGGGAGATTCAGCGTGAGAAAGCGGATGAAGTTGTCACTTTCTGATTGTGCAATCAATAATTCTTAAAGAACTTGTCACTTTTTACAATAATATTATACTACAATTTCATTGAAATTTCAACGTTTTAAAACATTTTCGCAACATATTTTAACATCATTTTACAAATCCGAACTACATCGTAACATCTCACAACAGCTTAAGAAAGTTACCGCAAATGTGCATAAAAAAAAGAAAAGGTATGACTGCAAAAGCAGCCACGCCTTTTCTGCGTTTTTGAGTTCTTTAGTTACCATAATGACCTTTGCACTGATAAACCTCTATTTCACCATCTACTATGCGATAAACCAAGCGATTCACCCCATCTATACGTCTGCTCCAGTAGCCATTCAGATTTACTTTTAATCCTTCAGGTTTTCCAAATCCTTCAAAAGGATTTCGCCCAATATCCTTTAGCAAAGCATTGATTCTTTTTAAGGTTTTCTTATCCTGCGACTGCCAATAAAGATATTCTTCAAAAGCCCTTTGTGTAAAATGATTTTACTCATCTGCCATTGCCTCTAATTCTTCCATCGTTTTCACTATCACGTTTCCCTTTTCCATCTGTTCAATGCTTTCACGTAAGCAGGTCATATTCATATCACTATAAAACGGGTCTATGGAAACATCAAAAGGAATTCTCTTTTCCCGGCTAAGCTTTTGGCAAAAATAGTAAATGCCGCGCTCATGCTCAAACCTAGTTCCTCACATACATTTTCAACATCCTTTTTCAGATTATCGTCCATTCTAATGGAAATAGTAGCCATGTTATCAACTCCTTTCAAGATTATTGTACTTCTTTTTCATACTATGTCAATACAACGTATTCGCTTTTCGCGAGTCAGAGGATAGATTCTGTGAAAAGAGCGAATTTCTAAAGTAAAACTATTTTACCCCAGAAACATACGTCCCATGAAAGAATTCTGCAGATACCTATAACCGATTTTTTAAAATCCATCTCCCATTTCATTCTTCCCTTAAAACCCTAGGACTTTCGCCGTCATCATTTCCCGTTATTATCTTCTTTACTCCTTGGAGAAGTAGAATAGAAATCAGAATGGGAAAAAGAATGTGAATGAGAAAGATAATTGCGCCCTGTTTCTATACTGCTTGTTGCGGTATCTGCGGTATCGTCCTCAAAAAAATAATCCTCTGGCGGCAGAGTATTTAAACCATACTCTTTAATTCTTCTTTGAATCGTATCTACTGAACAGTTAAATATTTCCGCAATATTTGCTTGCGTTCTTCCCTCCATCAAGCACTTTGCAAGTTCATCTTTTTGAATATTGATTTTCTTTCGATAGTTTGGCTTGGCGCTATCAATGCTCGCTATCACATTATCAAGACCATAAAGCCATACTTTATCTTCTTCATCTGGCAGTACGCCATATAATCCATATTGCATAACCGCATTAATATAATTGTTCGCACCCTCTACTTGCTTTGCCTTTAAAAGCCTTTCAAACTGCGCATATGCGCTTTCATATAATACAAAACTCTGTTTATAACTCATTTTGTATTCCTCCTATCTTAAAAATTTCTTTGAAAAGGATAAAAAAGAAACGCGTAGCAGGTGGAGTTCTGCCGCGCGCTTCACATATATCTATAACGGCTAAGCCGTAGTAAAGAATTTTAATATATTATATCTATATATGCACGTATTTGGAGCGACCTCCTCTACTAATTTCAGATGGTAAAAGTGCCATAAATTTTAAGGTCGATTCCTTTGCGGTAAAATTGCGTCTGCCGCAATTTCTCTTTTATTCTCTTTCTATAATATTATATAGATTTTAAAAAAGGTTCAAATTTTGAAGAGGTTGGAAATTTTAGTAGACAAAAACACAGCCGCTGCTATGTGGAAAATATTGCTTTGATATTGAATTTTATTCTTCTTTGTGGTATATTGGTTTCAAGAGGAAAGCCATTGAAAACGGCTAACCTAACAGTTTATGAATAACTGCCAAAGTTGCAAGCTGTGGGCAGTTATTTTTTTATGTAAATAGTGATTCTTACTCTACCAAAGGTAATTGTAATCCTCATCATATTACCACCTTCCTTTTAGTCCAAACCCCCTTTCGAGTTTCGAGGAAGGCTAACCGCTTTCGCTTGTCCTCTTGACAAGTATATTATATCATTTCTGATATAGGTAACCCACTATGATTTTTACTATAATAAATTATAATTATTTATTATAAGATTCCTTATACTTATTAGTACTTTTCGACAACCTCTTCTCAGTTAAATTTATAAAAGAAATTGCTGCAAATGCCGCATAAAAAAGGTATGACTACAAAAATATCCGTACCCATTTAAACTTTGCAGTCTTTTAGGGCAATCCGACCTATTTTTATTTTAAGTCTTGACATTACCTCGTTGCTTATGTCATACCAAAATCATAATAATGAAAGGAGGTAAATAGGATATGACATTAAAAGAATTTGACCGGGTAGGAATGGGTGTTCGCATCCGTCTCAGCAGAGAATGTGCAAATTTTTCCAGAGAACAACTTTCTGAACATCTGGATATTACGCCTAAATTTCTATCTGACATTGAATGCGGCAACAGAGGACTCTCTATGCAGACATTCATACTACTTATTCAAATCCTGGACGTTTCTGCAGATTATTTAATCTTCGGAAATATTGTCGAAGACTAACTAAAGTAGGACTGTAATTCCATCAGCTTCCATGCTGATAGGAAGATTGAAGGCACCGCAAAAGCGGTGCCTTGGTCTTTTCGTTTTAATGATAACGTTCTATACGAGATGAAGCATCCCTCTCTGAAAATATGCCAATCTTTCCTGATATACGAATACTTACATTTTTCTTTGAAAGAACGTAAATCAACCGACTCAATTCTACACTATTGTTATTTCCAGTAGAAGAGAATACTCCAGACGGACTTGTAGAAATTGTGTAAGTGCCTTTCCTTCAACGCTTACTTTTTCTTCCCCTATAAAATCCTCCCATACGGTTTATATAACCCAAGCTCGTTTCTGCATTCCATACACGCTCATCGGCACAAAAAACAGCGAAATCACTACTGCAGTGCAAATGAAAACCTTAATCTTTGTTCCAAACATCTTCATCGCATCCATAGCTCCCTCTCTCTAAACCTTCTGTTAAATAATACTTATATTTTCTCTTATGTCCAAGTAAAGCTTGTGCTCAAATGAAAAGAAAGACCGCAGCAGCAGTCTTTCTTTTCATAGATGCAATATGATAATTTATGTTAAAGTCGTGCAGAGGGGAGTAAAGCCTTTGCCTAACCGTAACACCAATTTTTTAGGTTCTTTCATTCTACATCTAAACGATTAACTTTTCAATAGTAAATTTCAAAATTTTTCTTATTTAATATATTTCATTCTCAATTTTTAAGATTCCAAAAACATTAATCTGAAACCTTACAGTTTTGCAGCCAGTTCCTCTATTCTTCTGAACCTGTTATTGATACCTGATTTTTTCATCGGCGGGTTCATCATCTCCGCTAACTGCAATAGATTCGCCTCCGGATGCGCCAGGCGCAACTCTGCAACCTCCTGTAGTTTTTCAGGTAGCCATCCAAGCCCCTTTGCGCTCTCAATTTTTCGGATTGCTGAAATTTGCCGCTGAGAAGCGTCCAAAGTTCTATCCGTATTAGCGTTGTCACAGTTTGTAATCCTCACCGCGTTGTTGACAAGCTCCTTCTTTATCTTCACATCTTCAAAGGCAAAAACCTGAGTATGAGCACCCATAATAGCCAGCGTATCACTGATATACTCCGAATTTTTCATATATACAATATAGCTTTCTTTTCGCTGCACCACCTTTGCGGATAAATCCACAAAGCTGTTTATCATTTTTCGAAGATCCATGGCAAGATTCTTGCTGGCGCACACAAATTCTAAATGGTAGCTTTTCGCAGGGTCATTCATCGTTCCCGCACCCATAAAAATGCCGCGCAAATACGCTTTCTTACAGCACTTGCTGCGAATAAGACCATCAAATATTCCATCAGAAATATAATTGTTGCCTTCCCGCACCATCAAAATTCCTGTTTCACGCAAAATTTGCTCACTGCGCATTTCAGGACTGATGGCAAGCATATAGATTCTGCCTTTCTTGGGCGGTGGTGCGTCCTCCACTTCTAATTCCGTATCTACTTGAAAATATTCTTTAATCAGTTTTTTATAATGCCGCGCCACTGCCGGGTTTTCCGTAGTAATGACAATCTTAAACTTTCCGCCTCCTGCCAGCCTGAGACTGCCAGACACTCTAAGAAAGCCCGCAATTTCTGCAAGCATACAGCATTTCTTTTCTGGCTCAATTCTAGCCAACTCGTTTTTCGTTTCCGCCGCAAATGACATGATCTGTCCTCCATCTATCACATCTGCATCTTTTTATATTCTACACGGGATTGCTTAAAAGTACCAAATGATTTACTCTTTAGCCAATTTTGCCTTAATTTCTTCAATGGTATATACTCCGTCACTTTTGCTATGCAACACAAGATGACAGTTCGGACAAACAGGAATAAGGTCTTCAATAGGATTAACCACATAAGCTTGTTTTATTTCATTTAAAGGTTTTCTATGGTGTACCTCTATTTTACCTGTGAACTCTGGTCCATACACTTCACCGAAATCAAACCCGCATATTGTGCAAGCCGTACCATAGTAAGCTAAGCATCTATCTCTCGCCCAGGAATTCCTCTCATACCTGTTAGTAAGTACGTTTTTCATCGCACCTTCAACAGATATTTCTTCTATCGCTCCCTGCTCTGACATAGTCTCCTGTTCAAAATATGAAAGGGCTTTAATCTTTCTGGTATGATCCTTTAGCCATGCATATAAATTTTTTTCAAAAAATGAAATTTCGGAATCAAAAATCCGATCTAAGCCACTCTGTATTTGTGAAAGATTATCCGCTTCATAAAAAACGCTCCACGCCGCCAGCGTTATTAAATCTCCTTCAGCAACAGCTACATCCATGGATGTTATCAACTGCTCATATTGCTTTTGAATTTGCTTTCCTACAACATAACGCTTATCCAGTGTTACTGTAATAAAAAGATTTTCATTGACGTTTAGAATTTCATAGCATAAAGTGTACCCGCTCTTTTGTTCATTCTTCGGAAAAACAGCATTGATATTATCACTTGTAAATCTTATTTTCTGCACTCCCGAGCAGAGGGATTTCTTAAAATGTATATGCGCATTTTCTTCCTGCTTCTGAAGACACCATTCGATGAGAACCTGCCCAATCAATTTGTCTTTAGTATTTAATAATCCAGACATTAATTTTCACCTTCTTCAAAGCCTATAACCGCTCCATAAGGATTCTTTAACGACAATTCCCTTCTGCTTCCAGTTATAACCCATAAGTTTCGATATGTCAACGGTTTCGGAATCTTATTTTCACCGTATCCATCAGTAAAATATATTAACAGGGAATCTCTATAATATTTATTCCTATTCACATACTCTATCACCGGAGTAAAGGCAGTTCCACCACGACCTGCAACGTCATATTTTACATCACTTGGCTGTTTTACAGTATAAATTCGCTGTATCTCACTGTCACACTCAATTACAGTAATGCAATAATTCTTTTTTGACAGAATTGAAAACAACTCATTAAAAATTAAAGAAAGCTCTCTCCCGGTAACAGATGCGGAAGTATCAATTGCCACAACAATCTTTAATATCTTATCATTTATCTCCCCGGACAAATCATATCGCTCTGGTTGTCTGCGATTTAATCTAGCTTTCGTTTTACGTTTTCCTGCTGCAATTGTCCCTATATACTTTTTCAGAATTTTTTTCCACGACAACTTAGCCGGTTCATTTACTCTTCTTACCTGCTCCAAAAAGTAAGCCGGCATAAGTTTTCTGGTTTCGTCATCCATCATTTCCGCTGCCGCATTAATAAATTCCCCAACGATAGCAGTTATTTCATCAACATCGTCACCAGCTTCCCAGTTATGATCCTCATATCTATCACACTTCCCCTCTGTGATAAACTCATCAGAATCTGCACCTATGCCATTTTCTTTACCGTCAGGTAAATCTTTTTCCTCAATAAGCCGATAATAGTAATAATAGCTTTCCAGCGGCGCTACAGTTCTTAAACCGAACATTTTTTTAAGAGTCTCCGGTAAAATACACTTTTCCCAGACAGTCATAAATAACCGATGTTCAGCCTTAATCTCATATCTTAGTCGGCCATTGACCGAAGCGTCCGCTGCAAGATTAAATTTTGCATGAGTCTTCTCATCTCCCATCGGGTTACATTTTACCATCTCCGAGGGGTGATTCAGTATAATATGCTCAATTTCATGACAAATGATAAAGATAATTTCTTTCAGCGTAAGTTTGCATAAAAGTAGTGGATTAGACACCATTACCAGAGGATAAACATTTAACTTGATACCTGCAATAGTATTGCTGTAAAAATCAACTTTGAATGACAAATTCATCATAAAATAGCCGTAATAACTATCCCTTTCAGAAATCAAGAACAACTTAATTAATTCCATAAACTCATGAAAATCATTTTCAATTTCATTTAAAATTGCATCTTCAATAATACCATTTTCCACTGCCGTTATATTATCTTTAATTCTATATAAGTATTCAACAATCGTATTGGTTGCCATCAGCTTTCCTCAATAAGCTTTCTTGTTTCATCTGATAAGTCAAGCATCTCAATCAATTCTTTTTCAAAAACATTAAAAAGTATTTTAATCAAACTGTTACCATCATTAGAAATCGAATTCGAGAGTTTCTGTGCAAATAAAAGTCTCTCCGAAGAATCAAGCATTCCTACCAGTGTTGATAGCTGCTTTTTACTAGTATCAAACTGTGCCGTATTAAGCATCATAAACTCGATATTCTCTTTTAAATATGACAGCATAAGATCGCAAGTTTGAATTTTCTTAGCAGCTGGCAAGTTTTCAAGTTTTTTAGACAGCTTTGAAAGATTCTCATCATCAGCAAAGATTTCTTCTGGCATTAGTGCTCTTGTCTGTGAAACCATGCTCGCAAAGAACATCGTTGCAACGGTTGCACCAAGCTTTGCAGAAACGAGATTTTTCATATCCTTTTCAACAACCTTAGGATCATTTTCTTTCTCTGTAAAAAAATCTCTAAGTAAAGGTTCTGATCTTAACAGTGTATCCACCATATCCCAACCTCTAGGTGATGGCGTTGGTTTTTCGTCGTCCTGCAGTTCTTTATCGTTACTTGAAAGGCACTTAGGATTATCTTTAATAAAATTTAAAATCTCTGGAGAAAGTCCGACTTTTTTCCCATATCCTAGCCATTCTTTTGTACTATCAGAGACTTTAATCTTCAAAAAACGATCCAACTGTGCTGGGTCCATTTCATTTGTAGCATACAGACTATTTTGTGTGCTTGGGTTCATCGCTCCTACAAAGAAGACCCACCATGGAAAGCTATATCCATTTACACTTCTTGTTAAAAGGATATTCATTAGTTCTTTATATACTGAATTCTCGGTTCGATTAATCTCATCGATAAATATGATAACCGGCTTTATCTTTCTGCTTTTCAGCATTTCGAGTTTTTCTTCAATTGTAATATCCTCAAGAGCATATCTGTTTTCATCGCCCTGTAGCAATGATGGCCTTGTCGTTTCTTCTGACATAAAGAAAATACGTTCCTGCTCATTTTGGATACGTTCTACTGCGTAATAAGGCAAAAAACGAAACCTTGTATTGCCTTGTTCATCTTTATATTGATATGGAAGACCAGTAATTTCTCCTTCTTTAAGAGTTCCTCCCTCAATTGTAATGCAAACACCACCTAGTTCTTCCGCAATAGATTTTATCATTTGAGATTTTCCAATACCATGCTTTCCGGAAATCAGCGGAGTGATTGCTAAATCCTTTTTCTCACTAACAACATTTGCAAGTATCGCCCTTTTTATTAGACGTCTAGCCTCATTAATTGTAATCAATTAAAATTTCACTCCTTTCAAACGCAGAAAAACATCAAGCTGCTTTGACCGCTTTTCTTTTTTCCGCCACTCATTTTTTCCCTTTTTTAACACCGTCTCAGCATCAAAATCAGCAAAATGCCGTTGGAAAAAGCTTTCACTGAATTGTTGATATCTTGCAATCTTATCTTTATCCAATGCGGTAAAGTATTTTTCAAGAAACGCTTCGCTAAGCTGCATCTCTAAAAGCACTGCACCCATTTCATTGCTGTCAAACATATTAAAATGCACATCAACAAAGCTTTCATCAAATTCTTCATGGGTTTTAATATATGTTTTAAATCTGTTTTTATAAGACTCCGACGTCCGCATAATCGTTAAGTCAGCTTTGAACTGCTCTAAAAAGGAAATTTGCGAGATGTTCTGAGCAGGAACTATCTGCGATATATTCATTTTCCCTGCAGCCACCCCGTTATTCCGACTTTGTTTTGCCTTTTTATTTTCCTTATTCCAATTCTCCAAGGTCTTTATCAAATCAAGACACTCTTTCTTGTATTCTTCTGAATAACTTCCCACAGCAAGTTCTGTTCTAAAGAGTGCAAAATCCTCAGGTAACAAATCATCCTGGTTGCCTTTTAATATTGCTAGTATTTCCAAAGCATTTACTCCCCTTTACTGAACAGGTTTATGAACTCCGTTAATCAAATCCTTGATTAACGTCAATTTATCGCCAAAAAGGTCAACGACATTATAGTCACAGAATGGACTTACTTGCTGCAAATCCATAAATGTGATATCCCCGTTAGTTTTAGCATAATCTAAAATCTGATCCAAATACCCTCTCTGCATCTCACTCAACGTCTGGTCGCTTAGAATAGCGCCAAACTTGGTCTGTATCGCTTCATCAGCAATATCGGTTTGTAAGCGGATAAACGGTAACAGGGCTTTATTCTCCGACCACATATTAAACTCTGTGATAGTACCAAGCTGATTATAGAATATATCCTCTAACTCATTTTTCTCATCATCAGAAAGCATATCCAAATTTCTAATCTTTGCAAATACAGGATTTTGGCTGTTCTGTATATATTCCTCAGCTCTCTCAGCGTAGGACTTTTCAGGAGATGCCGCAGGCGTTTGCTCATCTATAATTTTGTCTGGAATATTTACAATCCAATAATTCTTTTTATCCGGAAGATATTGCATCAATCTCCTAAGCTGCTTACGGATATTCTCAGTCTTTTCAAGAGAAAAATTTTCATAAAGATAGTTACAATCCGTCATGTCTTTGATGAGCTGCTCATTTTTAACAACGTCTGGAATCGTCTTTAACTTTAGTAATTCCTTCATGCGAGTCGATATTGCATCAGAAACATTTATAAAACCATTTCTAATCTTCAGAGGATCCTTTCCCTCATCAATTTTCTGCTTATATTCGTCTTCTACCACATACATCAGCATATCAAAGCTTTTAATCTTCACGTGGTCTTTCTCCGCCGGAATCAACGATAAAATATGCTCTTCAATTTCTTGCTGCGTTATCTCCGTTATACCCACCCAGTTTTCTGCCGTTCTGTACTTACTAACAAAAGGCATATTGTACTGAACTTCAATCTCATCATTGTTTAAAGAGCGTATTTCAGCAACGAAATAGTCCTTTAAACTGTCCTGATATTTGCGTTCAAAGGCTGTGAGTTTTGAAGATTCTTGAAGCTGTTTCAATATGCTAAGCTTACGCTTATTTAAGTTGTAAGTCTGTGAATGACCGGTAAAAGACTTTGTATCTGCATTCATCGTCTTCCAGTTACCCTGCGTATTAAAATAGCCAAAGTTGTCAAAGTAGTCAAAAATAAGAAATCCTCGCTTATCCTCGCCCGGTCCAAAAACATCAGAAGACAGCCTTGTCCCTCTGCCAATCATCTGCAAGAATTTTATCTTAGACTTCACTGGTTTAAAAAACACAAGGTTTAGAATGTCAGGCACATCAATGCCCGTATCGAGCATATCTACACTAACAGCAATCTGTGGAAGACTGTCTCTTTGCTCAAACAGTTCTATCAAATTATCACTGTTTTCCACGTGACTGTCTATAAGGGCGCAAAAATTTTCCCCTGCACCCTCATAAAGATGATTAAACCGTTCTACGATTTTAGCAGCCTCAATATGACTATTTGCAAAAATGATAGTTTTTCCTAATTTATCACCACCATCAATTTTTAGTCCATTCTTCATAAGGTCACCAAGCATGGCATCTATTGTTCCAATATTGATAACCCGTCTTCCAACTTGCTTACCGTCAATTTCTGTTCCTGAAAAATCACTGAAAGCAGCATCTTCCGGCGTAAATTCCTCTTCAAATTGTTCCTTTTGCTCTTCTGTGAGGTCATCATATTTTATGCCTCTCTTCATCGCTTCAGTTGTTTTATCCAGTACACTAAAGCCTACAAGATATTTATCCGCTATGGCCTCTTCCAGTTCATACGCCATATCCGGTTCATTATTTTGAAGATTAAACACTTCGTAGGTACTTTTATTTTCCTCGCTTCTCGGGGTAGCTGTAAGCCCAAGCATAAGCGCATCAAAATAATGGAATAGCGCACCATATTTCTTAAAAATTGAACGATGTGCTTCATCAATAATGATAAGGTCAAATCTGCCGATTCCAAACTCCTTTGTATCATCATTAATCAGATTTATCATGGTCTGATATGTGGAGAATATGATTCTGGCATTCTCATCTCTCTCAAAATTTCCGCCGGCATAAATCGACGTTGATGCGTCCTGCAGCAGTTTATTAAAGTTCTTATGGGCCTGTTTCACCAGACTCGTGCGGTCTGCAAGAAAGAGAACATTTTTCACCCAATTTGCTTTCATAAGCACGTCTACTGCTGCTATTGACACTCTGGTTTTTCCGGTTCCTGTTGCCATTACAACAAGACTGTGACGACGAAAATCAGAAAAAGCATTACAGATCGCTTTTACCGCATTTTTTTGATAGTCGCGGTTTATAATTTCTTCATTGATGTCCGGATTTGTAATATCCGTACGAATACCTGCTCTGAGCTTCAAAAGCTCCAGCTCATCAACTGTATGAAAGTCAAATATGCGTCTTGCTTTGTATCCCAACTGGTCGATACAGTAGATGTGATATCCGTCAGTATAGTAGATAATCGGCTTATATCCATGCTTCTGCTCCATCAAATCAGCAATTTTAATTGCCTTATTTCTGCCGGAAACAGGATTCTTTTTCGTCTCAGTCTCTTCGATTATTGCAAGAGGCTTATTATCTCTTCCATTGAGAACATAGTCAATAAAGTCGCCACTGTCATCTATCATGCAATTTATGCTGGCACAGCACGGCATCGCCTGATTTTCTACGCTGACAATCTTCCATCCTGCTTCACGCAAAGATGCCTTTATAAATAACTTTTTATTCTCATTTTCATCTCGACCGTGTTCTGTCGAAAAAACAGTTTTGCGCATTCTCTGTGCAAACTCCGCAACAATTTCAGGCTCAACGACAACCTTTTCTTTGCTTACCGCAACAGTTTTCTCCGGCTCTGGTTTCGCTCTTTTAGCCGGTGCTTCAAAGACAGGATAATCATCGACCACGCCGAACATCATCATCATTTCACCAACGAGAAAATGTAGATTTTCAAGGACTTGCAATGCTTCCGCCGAAGTCAATTCACCCTGATGCGTTGCTACATTTCCCATCTTCCGAATGAAGTGAATTGAATTCATGATATAGTCATCATTTATGTAATTGGCGAATCTGTAATCGTCGACAATATCAAAAATGCTCCGGTTCTCCACTGGCTCAATTTTTGAGGCAAAAACCAGTTTAACCAAATATTCAAGAGCCTGTCTCGCCGACATGCCGCTTAGGTATGGTCTTGAATGTACAAGCTGCTCTGCATCGCTGCAAAATAGCGCAAGTTTTTTCATCTTTGGATTTTGTTTCAAATAATCAAAGTTCATTTTTATACCTCGTTGCTCATCCTAGATTCTAATTGTTACTTGACCTTCTATCTAATGTTTTCGCTTAGATTTAGTTCATATTTTATTTGAATAACTCTTTTTCGGTATCTATGAGTATTTCCGATAATACTTTATAGTCTAGGTATTGAATTCCCTCTTGCCCACGCTGGATTTTATCTGCTAATTTGCTATTATAATATATATCCATGGCTTTTTCATAAGTAAGATGGTTTATTTCCGCAAGATAAATGATAATTCTTTCTTCCAGATTCTCTTGATATACTCTTTCTAAAATTATTTCATCCATCTTCACACCTCATAGTATGACTCAAAACTCAGCAATTGGTCGATTGATTTTTGACTGATAAAAGCGATTTGATCATATGTAGGATAAACCTTTATTTCTTTCAGTGCACGCTCTTTGTCCCAGATTCCAGCCTGATACATGTCTACTACCCGGAATACTTTGTCATTTGCAACTTTACCAATAATAACATCGTATTGTAAGTACTCACTTCCACCATCTCTACATGCGCATACGAAATCAATCCATTCGCTTAGATCCTCTGAAAACACTTTATACAATAAGCCTAAAGAATCTTCTCCCATCTGATATACATTGACAATCCCTTTTTCCTGTCCTAAAATATCTGCCTTTCGTCTAGCCCATCGTTCAGCTTGTTCTCTTACGGAAGTTGTATAGAAACCTTTGCCAAAATCCAATGACCTAAAAGAATGCTCTATATCTGGTTTTTCGATGGCTATACTTGATCCATGATAAATAATCATACCAATATCCCCCTTGCATTAAGATAATCGTTAATATCTTCTACTATATACTGCGTGCTTTGCGTATGAAGAATCTCATAATTGGGCACTAAAAAATTTGTTATACAATTTGCTGTTTGCATTTTCTTGTATACTACAGACGGACTCACACCCCATTTATTTGCACACGCATGAATCATATATACAATAAATGACAATACGTCTTTCGTCATATCATTTTCCTTTCATTCTTCAATTGGTTTACTAATTGTAACATGCTCTTCTTTCTAATACAACTTTTGATTTTTCTACTTGATGGACAAAGGCAGCAAATTGGTTTTGGAGTTCCATCGGCGGTACTGGAACAACCAAATTCATTATATCCCTATTTGATATATTAGCTTGTCTTACGCCTCTACTAATACCTGTAAGTTTTTTCTTTATTTGCTCAAACTTGAGAAGTTGTAATAAATAATATTTATCAATTCCCTCTTTAATCTCCAATTTAGCATTTCGCTGATTTAGGTAGTACATATCATAGTCATCACCAAGTATACAAACATTGCCATAATCATCCTTGCCTACAGTTCCAGTTAATGACATGACTAAATCACCTGGATACATTGCATATCGCTCAAGGCTTGAATCTCTCTTCCAAAAAACCATATTAACTGACTTGAAATACCCAGCATTGATATTTCCTATTCGTAATACTGGAACACCATCTTCTTCGTCAAACATATCACTCTTAAATGCATATCCCCCTAACACATTGAGTTTTTCAGACAGTTCACATTCGATCCACCCTTTGGAATTAGTTTCTGGATTCCCAAACATCTCTACAAATCGGGCTTTTACTAATTCGTTAAGTTTAGTGAGCTGCTGTTTATATAGAGAAATCATCGTTACTACTTTATCCAATAATGCGGCTATATTACGTTGCTCTTGAATAGAAAACAACGGAATTTCGTAGGATTTTAGCCATTCTGTACTCATATTTTTTTGCGCTACACCCTTAGAAGACACTATGCACCTTTGCTCAAAATAATCAGAATTGAACAAGTAATATAGAAACGTTCTATCAGTTGTTTTGCTATTTTTAATTCTCAAGCAAGCAACTCGCTGATTCAATGCCGCAGGTAGCATATCAGGTGTTAATATAGCCACACGTCCAACATTACCAGTTAGTGACATTAACAAGTCGCCTTCGCAAAGCATGTATCTTTCAATTTCTTTTTGAGAAGATAGCGGGTAAAATTGCGGACTCGAATCTTCAATATATCCCTTTTGAACATTAGCAATTCGAATAATCCGAATACCATTTGTAGCATAGTTGCTACTCTTAAATGCATATCCGTTGAGAATATCGCATATATCACCAATTTTTACTGTTGTTCCCATTATTTGTTCTCCACCTTTTGAATAAAAATCGACTTTTTAAAATACCAAAACATATTTATTTCGTCAGAGAGTTTTTCGTCTTTAATAAAATCATTCTTCTCTAGTACCCTTACAGATGTTGGATTGCTTGGTAATGCCCATATTTCCTCATAATTCGTGGATTGAAATATCCACTGACATAATGCTTCTATCGCTTCTGTCATAAATCCTTTATTACGGTATTCTTTTTCAGTTCCACATGATATTTCAAATCTGCCTCGTTTCCCCACAAAATAAACATGACAAATCTTCTTTTCTAGGTTATCTTTATCATAAAAAACAAACCCATTTTCTTCCCCTGTCATGGGTTTCAATTCTAATATATTAGTAAGATTATCTGGCTTTTCTTCGCGAAAAAAGCCGCTTTCTATAACTATATCAGATTTTGCTATCATTCTTTTCGTATAAAATTCTGTCATAGCATTTTCCTCTTTTCCTTTAATACTTTTGTAATCTTAAAGCCAATTTGTTTTGATGATGCAATCTCTACATGTGTTTAAACGAGGCATGTCTTATTTATTTGCACATATTAATCTGCAAATCCAAATTT